>CAYMGK010000001.1:0-2953 GCA_964389965.1 uncultured Clostridia bacterium
CCGATGATAATGTGAAGCTATTACTTGATTGTGAGAAACTCTTAAGTGAAGATGAACTTGAAGATTTCGGTAAACTAGCGTAATATATTATTAACTTGAAACTTTACATCCGATTATCGACAATAAAAAAAATCAAAGAGCACAAGGGCTTAACACCCCTTTGTGCTCTTTTGACTTTACTGCATTTCTCCTATTTGTGTAAGGCTATCTTGGCATTTTGTTATTGAATCAAACATTTTGTCTACAGCCTGGCTTTGAAGTAAACCGCTTTGGGCTTGGGCCATACATGATATAGCTTGTTGTAGTGCTTGCACTGCTTGCATATCAGTGGCCACTTGTTGCTGATGACAATCTATTTCCATTTGATCCATTAACTGTTTATACTCCTTGATATTTACCTGAAGGTTGGAGATACCCAACTGGGCAGCCTGTTGAAGCTGCTGAGCGTTATTATACAGAATTTCCAAACGGCCGGAATCAATAAGATTCGTCGATGCTTGATTTAGAGTCGATTGTAACTGCTGTTGTGATGACATTTGCTGCTCTCGGGTTGAATTTACAAGACAATCCATTTCTTGTGAGAATTGCTGATGTTGTGGATTTTGATACTGAGTGACTTGCTGCTGTTCCTTTTCGTTTATAATTTCTTGAAGTTTGTCAACTGTTTCAGTGCCTAGATTTTCGCTTATTTCACTCATCGCCTTATCGGATTTGCTTTTTTGTGTAACATCCTTTTTATCAGCCATATAATTTCCTCCTAAGTATAATTTAAATAATCATGATTATTATTCCCTTTTAGCCTCACTACCATGCAAGGAATACCATAGCTGAAGTTGGGATAAAATAATATTAATTCTAGATTCCAATCACTGTTTTAAAAAAAGGCTGTAAGTTTCATCATAACGACTTTTTACATGGATAGGCCAAAGGTTGGTTTTAAAAATAATACTTTGGGAGGTAATTGTTAAAATGGTAAAAACAGTTACAGGAGTATTTGACAGCTACGATCAAGCAGAAAGGGCTGTGTCAGAACTGAGACAATCCGGGTATGACACAAACGAAATTTCTATTGTAGCGAAGGATGAAAAAGGTCAAAATGGAGGTGATGTTGAAGGTGATACAACCTTTGACATGGGTGCTATAGCAGATGGAACAACAACAGGAGGTGTCCTTGGTGGCATTACAGGCCTTGCAATGGGTGCCGGAGCACTGGCAGTGCCCGGATTTGGACCGATTTTGGCTGCGGGACCCATTGCAGGGTTACTGTCTGGTGTAGCTACCGGGGGAGTAGCAGGTGGCCTAGTTGACTGGGGTATTCCCGAGGAGCAGGGCAAACATTATGAAGATGAAGTCAAAGCAGGCAAGATTTTGGCAGCCGTGAGGGCACATGAACGGAAAATTGACGATGCGGCTGAAATTTTTAGAAAAAATGGTGCACATAGTGTGAATACACTGCAAAAAGGGCCCAAGGGCGAAATGTAAAAACAGTAAAGAAATAAAAAGGCGAGGGTGCATAAATGATGGCATTCTCGCTTTTTTTATGCTTATTTGTGCGAATTCCTTCTTAAAGAGTATTTCTACAATAGAATAATACTTCATAAAATGTATTAAAAAACTCTTTAACAAAGAAGGATTTTTAGTGATTGTGTGGAATATATTATTATAGTATCAAATGTATCATACATTTGATACATTATAAACATTATATACTTGATATACATATTGAGTTTGAGAAAATCGCCTGTACACTTTCTTAACTCTTTTAAAAATTATTAATGGGGGTTTTACTATGTTAACAACCGATGATATTGCAAAAATGATTGATCACTCCTTATTAAGGCCGGAACTAACTAAACAAGATGTAATTGATGGCTGCAAATTAGCAGATGAATATGGAGCCATATCCGTATGTGTAAGACCGGCGGATGTTCCAACTGCAGCCAAAGTCTTAAGGAATTCTGATGTAATAGTGACTACTGTAATAGGCTTTCCTCACGGGGCAAACAAGATAGAAATAAAGATAGAGGAAGCAAAGATGGCAATTCAAGACGGGGCAAAAGAGCTTGATATGGTTTTAAATATAGGAAAACTACTGTCAAATGACTTTGACTACATTGAGAAAGAAATCAAGGCCATAGTGGATTGTGCGCACTCCAAGGAAGTTATTGTTAAGGTGATTCTAGAAAACTGCTATCTGACTAAAAAATTAATAGAAAAAGCCTGCAAAATAGCTGAAAAAGCCGGGGCGGATTTTGTTAAAACCTCTACAGGATTTGGCACAGGGGGTGCGACGATAGAGGATCTTGAGCTTATGCGAAAATCCGTAAGTGACAAGGTCAGGATAAAGGCTGCCGGTGGTGTCAGAACACTTGATGCCGCATTAGCCGTTAGAAAAGCAGGTGCTGTGAGGTTTGGTGCAACAGCTACTGAAACAATATTAAATGAATGTAAGAAAAGGGAACAGGAAGGCACATTAAAGGAATTATAATTTCTTTACTAATAATATATCCCTATATAATTTGTTGTATGGAAAGAGGTCAAGTTGATGGCGAAAAACTTCATATTATCACAAGAATTATGGGAAAATGGCGATATGCCTCTTTATTATCAACTTGTGAGTGTGATTAGAAGAGGAATAGCCGCTGACATTCTAAAACCAGGTGATATTATTCCTTCCGAGTCGAAGATTTGTGATGTTTATAATATCAGTCGCTCTACAGTAAGGCGTGCACTAGGGATCCTAGAAAAGGAAGGTTTTGTAACAAGACATAGGGGAAAAGGGACTTTTATTGCAAATCCTAAATTAAACAGAAGGCTTGACAATCTATATAGTTTTTCAACTGATATGCGGACACAGGGCCTAGAGCCAAAATCAAAAGTTTTAGAATTTAAAAAGGAAATTGCTTCTATAGATTTAGTTAAAACTATGGGTTTAATAGGGGATAAAAAGGAG
>CAYMGK010000001.1:2963-37121 GCA_964389965.1 uncultured Clostridia bacterium
ATTTAAAATTGTAAGAGTGAGAATAGCAAATGACGAACCTCTATTACTTGAAACAACCTATATCCCCGTCCACATATATCCTCAATTGAATCAATGGGATCTTAATAGAAAGTCCTTGTACTATATATTAAAAGTTGAAGGGGGAGTTTCCCTTGATTCCGCTATTGAAACATATGAACCCACAATTTTTGATAAAAACGAGGCGGATTTATTAAAATGTAAGCATGGAACAACGGGGTTTTTCGTTGAGAGAATTGCATATACGGATATCAGGGAAGTATTTGAATATACCCAATCCATTATAAGGGGCGACAGGTGCAAGTTTAAAGTTACACTTAATAAAGATAGAGTAGGTTTTTCTAGGAGAATTCGGAATCTTGACTGACGACCTTTTGGTTTTATGCAAGGAGGCGCCTTCATGGAAAAGGGTATACATAGATCCAATTTACTGGATACAGTGGAAAAAATGAAAGGACTAAGTCCAACTAATATTCATTCAACTATAGGATTCGATGGATTTATTGATGAAATACTCCATCTAGTTAACAAAAGGGAGAGTTTCGATAAATATTCTAGAATAAAATATATTAAAGATCTTGGTGAAAGAGTGCTCAAGGCCTCTGGCCTGAGCACGAATATTGAAATGGTCCCAGTTCAAACAAAAATAGGTGGCAATGGACCAATAATGAGCAATGCATGTGTTGAATTGGGATTTAAGGTTTCATGTATAGGGGCTTTTGGGTATCCCGATTTAAACCCGGTTTTCAATGATTTATCAAAAAAATGCCGTGTTTACACTATTTCCGATCCGGGGTACACAAATGCAATGGAATTCAATGATGGTAAGTTACTTCTAACTAAAAATCAGGTCTTCAATGAAATTACTTGGGAGAATTTAAAGAAGAGGTTAGGAATAAAAAAACTCGCAAAGATAATTGGACAATCGGACCTTATAGGCATGGTGAACTGGACCATGATACCCCACATGACACATATTTGGGTGAAATTACAAAAACATGTTCTTCCCAAAACGGAACTTAATACGAAAAGGCCATTTGTTCTTGTAGATTTTGCCGATCCCGAAAAAAGAGAACGTAAGGATATTCTAGAAGCTTTAGATGTTTTAAAAGGTTTTTCAGCATATTCCAAAGTTATTTTTGGCATGAATCTAAAAGAAGCCCACGAAATCATCAATGTGCTAGGATTATACAAGAATGATATACCCACGGATATAGATTTGGAAACACTGACTAGATTAATAGCAGAAAAAATGGGTATCTACTGTGTCCTTATACATCCGGTTGATCGTGCCGCTGCGGTAGTAGGCGGGAAATACTATGAAAGTCCCGGACCGTACACTCCAACTCCAATTTTGACTACTGGGGCCGGGGATAATTTTAATGCTGGCTTTTGTCTAGGTCAAGTCCTAGGACTGACGATAAAACAGTCTTTAATAATAGGTAATGGGACTTCGGGCTTTTATGTGAGAAATGGGAGATCCCCTAATTATACGGAGTTAGTCGATTTTATAAAATATTGGTCCGAGTGTATTGACAAATAATTTCATAAAAGGTGGATGCTTATAATGAGCACAAATAGCAAAGAAATAACGGAAAATACTATTTTATGTCTTGTGTCGTTTATCGGAAATAGCTCAGGCTATAAACATATGGGTGAGTGCATGAAAGACGAGTCGATAAAACAAATCATTAGAAATACAGTGGATGAACTATGTAGTAGTGTGGAAACTGTGCGAGAACCGTGTCAGGACAATACTGATATTGCCCAATATATTGAAGACTTAGGAAAAGGACAAAATATACAGAAAATATGCACTGAATGTTTGCACAGTCTTGGATCAAAGGGCGGTATTGTTGAAGCTACATTGAAGTATAGAAGCCAAGGGAAACTGCCCTATTATCTAGCTAAAGCCATTGCTCATGCTTTTCTGTTTCAAAATGATGAAGACGAGTTTTGTAAGGCTGTCCAGAATTATATAAAAAAATATGGCATATCGTCAGCTGTTAGAAAATATTGCAATCTTAGTAAAGAATGTGATTTGATCTACTTAATAACTCGCCACTACAATAGGTATTTGGCCGACAAAAGCATAAGTGAGGATTACCGTAAAGTTTCCATTATCAAAACCGCATATGAGGCAGGTTTTGCCGCTGAACGCAAATACCATGGATGTGCTCAATGCACTTTATACGGCATGTATGGCATTACGGGGAAAGTAGATGAAGCTCTGTTCAGGGCCGCAAGTGGACTGTCAGGTGGTATAGCCCAATGTGGGGACGGCACATGTGGAGCCTATACTGGAGCTGCACTGTTCTTGGGAATGTTTGCGGGAAGAAGGCTAAAGTATTTTGATCATGACAAAGAAGAACAATACAGACTTGATGCTATCATTCAGAAAGTGCACGAGAGATTTATACAGACCTATGGGACAGTTATATGTAAAGAAGTACATAAAGCAATTTTTGGGCAGGCGTACGATTTAAGGGATGATGAGGAGAAAGAGCAATTCAAAATTGCCGGTGGTCATGATGATAAATGTACTTCTGTTGTTGGGACTGCGGCAAGTTGGACCGCCGAAATACTGCTTGAGGAAAAATTACTGGATCCTGGCGATTTTAAAATATAACAGTGATTCCAGTGTGGAAACTCTTCCAAGGTAAAACTTATGTCAAAATGATTCTTTCAAGTAAGGCCGTCTTTATTCTTGGGATCAAGTCTTAGAATAATAAGTCTGGATTCAATGACTAGAATCACGAGTGTAATAATAAACAGGTGTACTACACTGGTGGCATATGACATTTACTGAGCTACATATGCAATGCTATCGGTGAAAAATATAATTAAGGGGGAATACAAACAAATGAAAAGGCTTGTCTCGGTTTTGCTTATCACATGTTTAGCTATTACTTTACTTGTGGGCTGTGGTCAAAGTCCTACACCTTCAGATGAGGGTGAAGGCGAACCGGATGCACAGGAAGAAAAACAAATAACCATAGGGTTTTCTTTCCCAACGCTTCAGGAAGAAAGATGGCAGACTGAAAAGGACTTAGCTGAAGAGAAATCAAAAGAACTCGGTGCTAATTTCATCTATCAAGATGCAAATACCGATGCTACAACACAGAATTCTCAGATAGAAAATCTAATCACACAGGGAATCGATGTCTTAATAATAGGTGCGGCAGATACAAAAGCCGCAGCTACAGGTGTGGCGGCGGCACAAGAAGCAGGTATACCGGTAATAGCGTATTTGAGAATGGTGGATAGTGACAAACTCGATTGTTTTGTTGGATATGATTTTGTTAGAATTGGAGAAATTATGGCTGAAGCTGCTTTGGAAAGTGTGCCAAAGGGTAATTATGTTTTACTCAATGGAAGTGAGGCAGACAGTGTCGCACATCAATTAAGAGAAGGTTATCACAATATACTGGATGCAAAAGTAGATAGTGGTGACATCAATGTCATATTTGATCAATTTGTATTAAATTGGGAACCTGCAAATGCAATGTCTGACATGGAAAACTGTCTAACTCAAAACAACAATGATGTGCAAGCTGTACTAGTAAATAATGATGGCATGGCAGGTGGTGCTATTCAGGCTCTAGGTGCACAGAATTTGATAGGAGAAGTTTTCGTTACTGGGATGGATGGTGATTTAGCCGCATGTCAAAGAATAGTAGAAGGGAAGCAGAACACAACTATAGTATTCCAGCATGACAAACTAATTGATGCTACCATGGAAGCGGCAATGGAACTAGCCCAAGGCAAACAACCGGCTGGTATCAATGAGGAAGTTGAAAATGCCTTAACAATGGTCCCCGCTATATTGCTTGCTGCAGATTTAGTCCACAAGGATAATGTCAAAGAATTAATGATTGACAGCGGAATACACAAACTTGAAGATGTTTATAAAAATATACCTGAAGATCAATGGCCAGAAAACTAGAATAAGTGGATCGAAGTTCATGTCTTGAGCATTGTTAGGGCTCAAGACATGGACCTTTTTTAAGGGGGCGGGATTGTGAATAATGAATATATACTAAAAATGAACGGAATAATAAAAGAATTTACGGGAGTTAGAGTACTTCACAATGTAAACTTTAAAGTTAAAAAAGGCGAAATTCATGCTATAGTTGGAGAAAATGGTGCGGGAAAATCTACTTTGATGAAAATATTAAGCGGTATATATCCATATGGACAGTATGAAGGGAGTATAATTTTAGAGGAAAGTGAAGTAAGATTTAACAGTGTAAAGTCATCGGAAGAGGCTGGCATTGAAATAATACATCAGGAACTTGAATTAGTGCCCTATATGAGCGTGGGGGAAAATATTTTTCTGGGAAATGAACCTAAAAAGGGAATATTGATTGATTATAATGCACTTAATAAAAGGTCTTTAGAAATCTTAAAAAGAGTTAATCTTCATGTTAAGCCCAATGTAATGATTCACAGTCTCGGTGTTGGAAAAAGGCAGCTTGTGGCTATTGCAAAAGCCCTTTCAAAAGAAGTGAAAATACTTATTCTTGATGAGCCTACCTCTGCACTGACAGAAGAGGAAACGGATAATCTTTTGAATATATTAAGAGAACTCAAAAGACAGGGTGTCACATGTATATACATTTCACATAAGCTTCAAGAGGTTTTAAAAATTGCAGATACTGTGACTGTCTTACGAGATGGTAGAAGCATTATAACAGAACCCGTAAAAGACATGACTGAAGATAAGATGATAAAATACATGGTTGGTAGAGAAATCACCAACAGATTTCCCAGAGAAGCCTGTGACATAGGTGATACCGTACTAAGTGTAAAAAACTTTTCAGTAATAGATCCGGAAACAAATGAAAAGATCATTGATGATATTAGCTTTGATGTAAGGAAAGGTGAGATACTAGGTGTCTCAGGTTTGATGGGGGCCGGTAGTACAGAACTTGTAATGAGTATTTTCGGAGCGGCACCGTATGTAACAAAAGGCGATATTTATATTAATGGAGAAAAAGTTGAAATAAATTCACCCCTTGATGCCATCAAAATGGGTATTGGCCTTGTTACGGAAGATAGAAAGGATTATGGTCTTGTTCAATGTCTAGACATTATCAAAAACACAACATTGTCAAGTCTTGATAATATTTCATCAAAAGGTATTATAAATAAGAATATGGAGATAAAAAAAGCATGTGATTTTGTTGAAAGTCTTTCTATAAGAGCACCAAGTCTGGAATTGGAGGCAGAAAGATTAAGTGGAGGTAATCAGCAAAAGGTTGTACTTGCAAAGACGCTTATGACTAATCCCAGTATACTTATCATGGATGAACCCACAAGAGGCATTGATGTAGGTGCAAAATATGAGATTTACATGATAATGAACAGGCTAATTCAAAAAGGTGTTGCAATAATCATGATTTCATCTGAATTACCCGAAATACTAGGTATGTCCGATAGGGTTATGGTAATAAATTGTGGTAAAAAAGCCGGTGAGCTTGACCGCGAAAATGCAGATCAGGAAACAATAATGACTTATGCTACATCGGAGGTTGTTTAAATGGGATTACAAGAAAGTAAAATTGCTACAGAAAAAAAGGAAGGTTCCACGAATTTTAGATTTAATATTACTGCATATGCAATGGTTATAGCCTTAGCTGTGATTTGGATCATGTTTCAATTTTTGACAAAAGGGACGTTCTTATCAGTTAGAAACCTTTCAAATTTATTTAGACAGATGTCCATAACCGGTATCTTGGCAATAGGCATGGTTATGTGTATCATATCGGGTAATTTTGACTTATCCGTGGGGTCTGTAGTCGGAATTACAGGTGCTTTGGCGGCTGTGGCTCAAACCCATTGGGACCTTGCCCCGTATTTATCAGTGCTAATTGTAATTTTAGTTGGAGTTGTTATTGGATTATGGCAGGGTTTTTGGATAGCATACAGAAATGTTCCGGCATTCATAGTGACACTTGGTGGTATGATGATATTTAGGGGGATGACTTTATGGGTAACAAAGGGCAACGCAATACCTATTTCCAATGAGGGTTTTATCTTTATAGGTCAACATTATCTACCGAAACTCTTAGGTTACCTTTTAGCAGTTGTCAGCATCGTTGCATACTTATATCTAGATATTAGAAATAAAAAAACGAGGATCAGTTATGGTTTTGATGTTCCCAGTGCCATCAGGTCTTTGCTAAATTACGCCATTGCAACTGTTTTGATAGGTGTATTTATTGTCATAATGAACCTATACCAAGGTGTTCCGATAACTGTGATAATACTTCTTTCCTTGTTTATGTTGTTTTCATTTATTTTAAGCAATACACAGTTTGGTCGTTATATATATGCTATTGGGGGCAATATCAATGCTGCAAAGATTTCTGGTATAAATACAAAAAGAATAACCTTATTAGTTTTCACATTGATGTCTGTATTAGCCTCTATATCAGGTTTAATACTTGCTGCTAGGCTTGCGGCGGCTACCCCCACAGCCGGTAATATGTATGAAATGGATGCAATTGCTTCATGTGTTATAGGCGGAGTGAGCCTAAAAGGTGGAAGAGGCACGGTTTTTGGGGCAATTGTCGGTGCACTGGTAATGGCAAGTTTGAACAATGGCATGAGTCTTATGAATATAGCCTCATCAATACAGTATATGGTAAATGGCTTAGTACTCTTGATGGCAGTATGGTTTGATATATCAACTAATGTAGGAGAGTAAAAGAATTATTTATATACAAAAGACCGGTAGATGGTTTTAAATATAGCATGTGAGGTGCAATGAACATATGAAAACCACGGATCCTAAAAAACGGGCCTTATTGGAAAGTTTTAAAAATGGCCTTATTGTTTCTTGTCAGGTACAAAAAGATGACCCGATTTATACAGAGGATATTGTAGTTAAAATGGCTCAAGCTGCACAATGGGCTGGTGCAGTTGGAATCAGAGCCAATTCCCCGGAACAGATTAGCGCTATAAAAGCAGAAGTGGATTTGCCTGTTATTGGGCTTTATAAAATATGGCATGAAGGCACTGATGTGTTTATAACCCCTACATTGGAAGCGGCAAAAGAAGTGTGGAAAGCGGGAGCGGAGGTAATAGCACTTGATTGCACTGAGCAAGTCACACACATGGGTACTAGGGCTTATGAATTACTGCCAATTGTGAAGGCAGAGATTCCAGAAGCAATTGTTTTCGCCGATGTTTCAAATTACGATGAGGGCAAAAGAGCTATTGACTTAGGTGCAGATATTGTTGCACCTACACTTTATGGATATACAAAAGAAACTGCACATATTGAAAATCCCGATTTTAGGGAGTTTGCAAGAATGTGTAGGGATTTTAAAGAGCATGTGTATGTGATGATGGAGGGACATATTTACACCCCGGAAGATGCCATGAAATGCCTTTACTTAGGGGCTCATGCTGTAGTAGTAGGAAGTGCAATCACAAGGCCTCATTTAACTGCAAAGCGCTTTGTTGATTTGTTAAGTGGCTATCAGGAAAACTGGAGAGAAGCGGAAAGGAAAAGGCATATAAATGAGTAAGTTTAATGTGGAAGTCTCACAAAATGTAGAGGTCAGTGCTAAGATACCCAGTGAGAAAACTCCTTCACAGCAGCTCGAAATAATGAAAGACTATACCAGGGTACACAAAGATACTAAAGACTTACCAAAGGCAAAACGGGAAATCGAGTGCCTAAAAGTACTTTACCCCACACTATTTAGGCAAATTCAAAATGATGATAAAATCGCCGGAAGATTAGATTTTTTGCCTATTGGTTTTGGATGTGTCACTTCTGTTGGAGGTGTAGGTCATTACTGTGTTTTTAGTAAACTTAAAGCACTTGAAAATCAACTGGGGACTGCAGAAGAAAAACAAGATTTGAAAGAACTCTACAATTATTGGTTAAAACACGATCTAAAGACATTGTATTGTAATGAAATAATTACGGATGGTACTATTGGGCCTTTCATTGACTGCGAATATCCTTTAATAGCAACAGCTCGGCTCAGTGGTATGATGCTCAACTACCATAAACTCATGGAACTGGGGATAAAAGGTTTGCGTGAGGAAATCTCGACAAAGCTCAAGGAAAAACCAAATAACAACTTTTTAGAGGCTTGCCTTGAGGCTTTGGATTTATTTGTAATTTGTGCTCGGCATTTGCAAAACATGGTGGAGAATCAAAGACTTACAGCAAGTCACAAGAGAAAGGCTGAATTAGATATTATCTGGAATAGCCTTGAACATATAAAGCATGAAAAACCTACAACCTTCCACCAAGCGTTACAACTCTTCTGGTTATTTGCATTGCTAGCCGGTGTTATTAATTATGGAAGAATGGACGATGTCCTAGGGCCTTTTCTTAAACACGATTTAGAAAATAAGATAATAACGGAACATGAGGCATTTGGTTATCTTAAAAGCCTATGGACATTAATAGAGAACCGGCGCACAACGGTTAATGGCCGGATTATTGTCGGGGGTAAAGGGCGAAGACATCCAGAAGCCGCCGATGTGTTTCTAAAACTTGCCATGAAAGTAACCCAAGAATGTCGATATGTGGAGCCCCAATTCACATTGCGTGTAAGTGATGAGACATCTGAGGAGATTTTTGATATAGCATTAGAGCTCTTGGGCCAAGGTGTTACATATCCTACATTATATAATGATGAAGTAAATATTCCTGCAGTCATGCATGCCATGAGAGTTGATGAGCAAACCGCCCAACAGTATGTGCCTTTTGGTTGTGGAGAATTTGTAATTCAGGGTCAAAGTACTGGGACTCCAAATACCTGTATAAATCTCCTGAAACTTCTTACAATCACCCTTAATCAAGGGGTGGATCCGGTGGACAATTTGAAAAAGTGTGGCCCTATAAGAATTAAACCACTGACAGAATATAGAACCTTCCAAGAACTCTACGATAAATATAAAGAACTCCTAAATTACTATTTCGATCTGTCTGTAAAGGCACAATACCATTCTTATAAAGTTATGAATAGTGAAGTGTCCTTTTTATTTACCAGTATTTTAATGGATGATTGTATAGAACGGGGTAGGGCAGTTTTAGATGGGGGTATCCGCTATCTTGGCGGGACTAACGAGACTTATGGTAATATCAACACATCTGATGCACTTTACGCCATTAAAAAACTGGTTTTTGATACTGGAAAATATTCCTTAGCTCAATTGCATAAGGCGGCCTTGGCTAATTTTGAAGGGTATGAGAGGATTCGCAAGGATTTGCTTGAATGCGCCAAATACGGAAACGATATTGATGAAGTTGATGAATTAGCCGATGATCTCTTCCGCTTTGTAGCAAATGGCATCAGGGATCGGGGTATAAAAATAGGTATGGATTACTATTTGATTGTCATAAGCAATAACCAACTCAATACAGAATGGGGTAGGCGCACAGGTGCATCTTTAGATGGTAGGCCTTTCGGTTTTTATATGAATCCTGCAAATAATCCCCAAGGAGGAGCCGACAAATCAGGCCCCACAGCCATGCTAAATTCAATTTCAAAATTTGAGGCCAAATATCATGGAGGTTCTGTTCAAAATATAAAATTTTCTCCAAAACTCTTTAATGAACAGCGGGAAAAAATAAAAGCCATGATAAAGGGGTATTTCAAAAGAGGTGGCTGCCAACTAATGGTTACTGTAGTAGATAGGGGAGTTTTGGAAGATGCAGTAAAGCACCCGGAACTCTATCCAAACCTACTCGTAAGGGTCAGTGGGTTCAGTGCAGTGTTCGTAAATCTAGAGCCTGATGTACAAAAGGAGATTATGAGTAGGGTTTTATATGAGTGAGACATGTATTCGAGAAGGAGAGCAAACCTGTGACCCAATTAAATATTTTTGATATTCAACGATGCTGTTTTCATGATGGTCCCGGAATACGCACAGTGGTGTTTTTTCAGGGATGTCCCCTACACTGTCCTTGGTGTGCTAATCCTGAATCACAAAAGACAAAAAAGCATCTTCTACATTTTAAGAGCAAATGCACTTTATGTGGAGAATGTATCAAAGCCTGTCCTGAAAATATAATTGTGGTTAAACACGGCAAATGGCAGGTTGACAGGAAGAAATGCACTGGATGTGAACAATGTGCAAAAGTCTGTCTACAAAGTGCAGTAAAATTTTCAGGAGAAAAAAGAACCGTCGGGGAAATACTTGAAGTGGTGGAAAGAGATTGGGACTATTATGAAACCTCCCAAGGTGGGTTGACGATTTCAGGGGGAGAGCCTTTTGCCCAACCGGAAGGATTGGTTGAATTACTTAGAGCAGCAAAAGAGCAGGGTCTACACACCGCTGTGGAAACCTGTGGCCACACTTCCACTAAAAATATTTTGACTGCAGAGCCCCATATAGATTTATTTTTATATGATATAAAACATCATGATATTGGGACTTTTCGTAGAATAACCGGTGGAGATTTGCCCTTGATCTTAGGTAATTTGGATCTTTTAGCTCAGAAATCACCGGAGAAAGTGGTACTTAGAGTGCCGGTTATTCCCGGTTTCAATAATGACATAAAAACCCTTGAGGGTATTTTTACATTAGCCAAAGGGAAAAACCTCAAAAAAATAGAACTTTTGCCCTACCACACTTTAGGTAAAAGTAAGTACATACAAATGGGTTTAAAATATCAGATGGGAGAAGTATCGGATCTCACTTCCCAAGACTTGGAGCCTTATAGACAGCTCGGCATGAAAATGGGCTTAAACACTTAAATATATTTTTGCTATTTGTTACAGAACAGGGCATCGGACATCCGGCGAATCGCCGAATGTCCGATATCCCACGAAGCGTAGGGCAAAAACTACACTAGTTTACAAGACCCCGACTTCTTCATAATACTTTTTAGCACCATCATGTAATGGCAATCCCGCTAAATTTTTCACAGCATTTTCGATAGACATTTCCTTTAAAGCATTATGGGTATTCCTTAATGAATCTATGTTTTCCCACAACACCTTTGTCATTTCATAAACAGTATCTTCAGGTACACTTTCATCCACCATCAATGTGATTACAATACTTGTTGTTACAACATCTTCATCTTGACCATCATAAGTCCCCGCCGGAATAATCGCCCTGTTATACCAGGGATATTGTTCAACTAGTTTTTCAATTACATCTTCATCAAAGGAAATCAATTTACCATTAGCAGTTGCACACATTTCCGACACTGCCGCTGTAGGAAGTCCTGCCTGTATCCATGCACCTTCAAGTTGTTTGTTGCGCATTAAATCAACTGCTTCAGTAAAGCCCACAAATTGAGCCTTGATATCATCAGGATAATTCATGCCTGCAATTTCAAAATAAATACCTGTTTCTACCTCAGGAGTACTGCCCGATGCACCAGGAGCAAAGCGTTTGCCTTTAAAGTCCTGCATGGAATTAACACCGGAATCTCTTGTGGAAACAACTTGGTTGTAGTTTGAATATAAAGCAGACAAAATCCTAACCCCATCATATGACCTACCTTCAAACTTACCTATACCCTGCTTTTGTTCAGTGATAATGCTAGTAACAGCGACTGATACCTGAGCATCACCGGTGGACATCAACCCGAGATTTTGCACACCCCCATTTGATGCTTCGGCAGAAACTTCCACGCCATCAATGTTTTTATTCCACAATTCCGCAATAGCCGCCCCAATTGGATAAATAGCACCAGAAGTGGTAGCCGTTGGGAACTGTAAGTACATAGGCTTTCCTACCTGTTCATCACTTGTTTTGCCGGAAGAGCAACCGGCAAGTGTACATATAACTAAAACTGCACACATAGCAAAAACCAACCACTTTTTCATAATTTCTTTCCCCTTTCCCTTTTTATGATACTAATGTGGGTCTACAGTGATATACACTTAACCTACTACAATTTGCTTTTTTTCCCGTTGGTTTATAATATACTGGTAACCTACTAAAACCATAGCCATAACAGCACCGATTATGTCAGTAAAAGCTCGTGGATCTATACTTAAAAACGCAATTGCCAAACATACCCCCCTTTCGATGATACTACATCTTCTTATCAACCAACCCTGAGTGAAAACTGCAAGAAAGTATATACCAATTAACGCACCTATGGCAGTTCTAATTATTGTCAGTGCACTTGTGCCAACAGGTGCACACCCAAGTAGTAAAACAGGGTTGAGTAGAAAGAAAAACGGCAATATAAAACCCGATAATCCAACTTTTACAGCTTGTAAACCACTTTTAGTAAAATTGGATTTTGCGATTCCGGCTGCAACATACACAGACATTGCAACAGGTGGTGTGATATTGGATAGTGATGCATAAATCAAACAAAACATATGTGCCGGGATAGGGGCAGAACCTACTTGTATCATGACTGGAATTGCTACAGCAGTTATTATTACATATGCGGCGATACCGGGTACTCCCATGCCCAAAATCGAACTCATGAGTGCAACCATTATACCGGCTTTAAGCAGTTGACCCGGTCCCACAAACCTCAACATTATATAGCCAAACTTTAAGCCAAGGCCTGTCAAGGAAACTGTTCCTACAATTATGCCGATAACAACACAGCACACTCCAACACTCACTGCACCTCTTGCTCCTTCATCACAGGCAGTTACAATCTTTTTAAACCCCATTCGGGTTTCAGGCCTTATCCAAGATGTTATAACCGTTACAATAATAGAGGCAACACATGCAAATAAGGGTGTATAACCCATAGCCATGATTGCAAGTAACGAAACAAGTGGTGCCAACATATGCCCTTCCTTTTTTAATACTTCTACGACATTTGGGATATGTTCTTTAGATAATCCTTTTAAACCCAGTTGTCTTGCTTCTAAATGTACTGCAAACAGTAAACCCATGTAATACAAAAATGCAGGAATGATTGCCGCTAACAACACTACAGAGTAAGAAACACCAAGGAATTCCGCCATTAGAAATGCTACTGCACCCATTATGGGAGGACAGAACTGTCCACCAGTGGCCGCTGCTGCCACTACCCCGGCGGAAAAATCTGAGTCATACCCGCTTTTTTTCATCATGGGAAGGGTGATGGATCCGGTTGTTGCTACATTGGCAATTGCAGAGCCGTTTATCATGCCCATCAGGCCACTTGCAACTACTCCCACTTTTGCAGGACCGCCGGGACTTTTTCCCACAAGTGTAAGAGATATATTGTTGATAAAGCTACTAAAACCACTGTGGTTTAAAAATGAACCAAAAAGTACAAATACAAATATATATGTTGCCGAAACCCCAATCCCTGCCCCGAAAATCCCTTGGCTACTCCAAAACATATGTCCAATTAACCTAGAAACCGTAAAACCGCCATGACTGAGGGTACCTGGAATCCAGTGACCTGCAAAATTATACATAAGGAAGATTGCTGCAAGCCACACTAAGCCCCCTGCAGCTCTTTTTGCCGCAAAAAATACTAGAATAATCGCTATAACTCCTAAAAAATCCTCAAAAGGTGTGACAAAGCCACCTGTAAGGGCAATTCTGGAATAATTCATAACAAAATAACTAAATACATATAATGTCGTGGCGATCAGTATTGCATCGAAGATAGTTGGCATTTTCCTTTTTCTGTTTTCTTTGTTGTGACCTGGATAAAGCATGAAACAAAATACCAATAAAAAGGTTGCATGTAATGCGCGCAATGTTATAGCTTCCATGGTCCCGATAGTTGTATAATATAGTTGAAATATGACCCATACTATAGAAAATCCCAGCAAAACTTTTTTCCATAGACCTATATAAGTCCTCGTCTTACTTTCAGTGTCTACTTTTTCTAAAATTTCTTGGGTTTGTCGTTCCATATCCTCAAGATCTTCTTTGGATATATCGCTTGCCGCTCTAATACGTTCTTTACTAGTATTGGTTTCCCCTGATTTTATTTGTTTCCTTTTGGTCATTTATGTGCCCCTTTCAATAAAGTTTAAATAAACACCATTAGCGTGTTTATCTTATCTTCACTTGGTATTTCCACCTTTCCAAATAGTGGGCTCGTTATTAAAATATCAGTCTATGGGGTAAGAACCTAGAAACTTATAAAAACTTGCCACAGATTTAAGTTCCCTCAACGTGTTATCTATAGCTTTAGTACCTTTAGTGCCTTCAAATTCAATAAAAAAAATATATTCACCTAACATCCTTTTTGAGGGTCTAGACTCGATTTTTGTGAGATTTATTCCCCGGTTTGCAAATAGTTTTAGACTATTTGCAAGACTTCCCGGTTTATTTTCCATAGAAAAAGCCAATGTTGTCTTACCATCTGCAGAAGTAGGTAAATCTTCTGCAGAGATTACGTAAAATCGAGTCTTATTATTTTTTGTTCCCTGAATATTTTTTGCTAAAAGCTGTAGCCCGAAGTTCTTACCTAATCTAATACTGCCGATGGCGGCAGTGTTTCCACCTCTCTCAGAAACAAGCCTCGCTGCCCCGGCAGTTGAAGATGTTTCTAAAAACTTAACCTTAGGTAGCTTTTTCTTCAAATAATCCCTACATTGAAAGATAGCCTGTGGATGAGAATAAATCACCTCAATATCTTTTAGAGAAACATTTTTACAAGCAAAAAGGTTTTGTTTAATGGGTAAAATCACTTCACCTATTATATTTGCTTTAATTTCATGAATGAGGAGGTCTATAGTAATGTTAACAGAGCCTTCCAAAGAATTTTCCGCTGGCACAACTGCAACATCAGTATCTTTTCCTATGGCATACATCAACTCAGAAATCGAAGGAAAAGCCTCCTTTTCCCAGTTATCCAAATTTAGATTTTGCCTGTTAAGCCATTTTTCCAAAGCTTCTTCGGTAAATGTACCCTTGGGTCCTAAAAAACCTATTCTTTTCAACATTTCACTTCCCCCTTCTTAATAATTATTAATCTCAGTGGTTTTGCAATTTAAAGTCGATTTTTCTTTAAAAAAAAATCAAAAAACCTCCCGCCCCTACATAGGGGCGAGAGGTTTCCCGCGGTACCACCCAGATTGATCCACTCGAACGCAGATCCACTTTTTGAAGGTACGGGACAAACAAATGTCCTTATACCTCCTTCCCTTTTACGGTGGAAGCTCCGGCTCAGCCTACTAACTTAATGCATTCAGCTGACAGCTCAAGGGGGAACTTCAAAGGATTCCTTCATACCGGCTCTCACCATCTCGGCTCGCTTTAAATCCAAATATCCGTCTACTTTCCCCTATCACAGCTTTTATCTATGAAGATTGGAATAATTATGTTAGTTCGCATTTTAGCACATATTATATTATTTGTCAAACAACAATTTTATTCGGGCAATTGTGGAAACTCATTGGGATTTAAAAAAAAGAGGAAAAATTGATGTTCTTATAGAATATACTAGTAGCAAGGTTCGATTTTCAAAGTTTTAAGGTGGTAGGGAACCTATTTAAAATAGGCCCTTGCCGATAATTGGGGGGATAAAAATGCAGATGAATTTTAGTCTGACATTATCACAAACCCAAAAACTTGTCATGACTCCTGAGCTCAGGCAAGCTATAACTATCTTACAACTTTCCGCACTTGAATTGGATCAGTATATAGAGAACCAGCTTTTGGAAAACCCATTACTTGATGTAACTGATGAAGATATAAAGGAAGATGAGCCTATAGAAAAAGTCGAAGAAAAAGAATCCGACAGTATTGATTGGGAAGAGTATTTTCAAGATAGGGCAAGTTCCGGTCCAATAAGGGGACAGTCGGAACAAAAAGAAGAAAGGGCGGGGTATGAAAATTTTGTGTCATCAACACCGTCACTACAGGAACACCTGATGATGCAATTGCATTTTTTATCAATACCTAAGACAGCCCTAAAAATTGGAGAGTTTCTAATAGGCAATCTCGATAAAAACGGGTACCTCACTATAACGACAAAAGAGGCCTCAAGGCTTCTCAAAGTATCGGAGGAAGATGTGGAAGCCTGTTTAAAAACTATCCAAACCTTCGATCCCTCGGGAGTTGGAGCCAGAAGTCTAACTGAATGTCTTCTAATACAAATAGAGCAAAAAGGTATTGATGAGCCAAAAATACGGGATTTAGTTAAAAATCATCTATCTGATTTAGGAGAAGCGCGGTTTTCTAAAATAGCCGAAGCCTTAAATATTGGCCTTGCAGAAGTTCAGAATTTAAAAGATATTTTAGTCACCCTTGATCCGAAACCTGGGCGAAATTTTTCTTCCATCAACGATGTTCATTATATAACTCCAGATGCTACCATAGAAAAAGTGGGCAGTGAATATGTGATTATTATGAATGACACCATGTCTCCGCGACTGTCAATAAATCCTTATTACAGGTCTTTATTACGTTCAGAAGATAAGGAATCAAATATTTCCAAGTTTTTATCCTGTAGATTGGATTCGGCCCTTTGGCTCATAAAGAGTATTGAACAAAGGCGTATTACCCTTAATAAAGTTATCCAATCCATAGCAGAGGTACAGAGGGACTTTTTAGACAATGGCCTTATTCATCTTAAACCTCTTACAATGAAGCATATTGCGGATAAAGTCGGAGTCCACGAATCCACTGTCTCCAGAGCCATCAGCGGTAAATATGTTCAGACTCCTAGGGGAGTATTTGAGCTAAAATTCTTCTTCCAAAGCGGTTTGAATAATGTTAATGGCACCTCTACTTCTTCAGAAAGTATTAAAAAAATGATAAGACAGATGATAGATGAAGAAAACCCACATAAGCCATTAAGTGATAAGAGAATCGCAGATATGTTAAAAATAAAGGGTATATCCATTTCTCGAAGGACTATTGCAAAATATCGGGATGAAATTGGCATATTACCATCTACTAAAAGAAAAAGATATTAATTCTGTTTTTTTAAAAATCATGGGACAATTTCAGACTACAAGGGACGTTAAATGGCCCTATGTAGGAAACTGAATAAAACCAGAGCCATTAAGTAAATTCTAAGTATAAAGAAGTGAAGTATCCCAGAGTACTAAAATGACTTTTAAAGTCAATTAATGCATAATCAAGGAGGAATTTTTTATGTCTATCAAAGTAGGAATCAATGGATTTGGGCGAATAGGAAGGAATGCGTTAAAAGCGGCTTTTTCTAAGCATCCGGAAATTGATGTTGTGGCCATTAATGACCTTTATGACACAAAGACCTTGGCACATCTCTTAAGGTACGATTCGGTTTTTGGAACTTTTGATGCTGAAGTGGAGGCTGCAGATTCTTCAATATCAGTTGACGGCAAAGAAATTAAAGTCTTTGCCGAACGAGATCTAGCTAAAATTCCGTGGAAGGACCTGGGAGTAGAGATAGTCATTGAAGCAACTGGAGTTTTCAGGGCTAAGGAACAAGCAATAAAACATATCGAAATTGGTGGTGCAAAAAAGGTTATAATAAGTGCACCGGCCAAAGATGAGGACATTACTGTTGTCATGGGTGTAAATGAAGAAAAATATGATCCCAAAACACATCACATAATCTCAAATGCATCCTGTACTACTAACTGCCTAGCTCCTGTAGCCAAGGTCCTTTTGGATAATTTCGGGATTGAAAAAGGTCTTATGAATACAATACATTCATATACAAATGATCAGATGATCCTTGACCTTCCACATAAAGACCTTAGAAGGGCACGGGCGGCAGCGCTTAATATAATTCCCACCACAACAGGCGCCGCAAAAGCTGTCGCACTGGTAATTCCGGAACTAAATGGCAAACTGAACGGATTTGCACTTAGAGTGCCTACACCCACAGTTTCTATTGTAGACTTAACTTGTCAACTTTCTAAGAGTGCTACAGTTGAGCAAGTAAATGAAGCATTAAGTGAAACCGCCGAAGGCAAGATGAAGGGCATTTTGGGATATACTGAAGAACCACTTGTTTCTATGGACTTTAAGGGATGTGAACTCTCCTCTATTGTTGATGGTCTGTCTACTATGATTATAGCCGATGATATGGTAAAAATCGTTGCATGGTACGACAATGAATGGGGATATTCATGCAGGATTATGGATCTAGCGAAATATGTAGCTGCTAAAGGCTTATAATAAGGGCAATGAGAGCGGCTGAAGAGCCCTTGTTTTATGAGGGCTTTTCAGCCATTTGTTTCATTTATATTGCTTTTAAGGAGAATTGCAATGCACGAAGTAGTCGGGTTATTAAAACAAATAGCCCCTGAGGTAGCAAGTACTATAGAAAATCGATACACCATATTGCGCAATATATACTTTAGTCAACCTATCGGTAGAAGGGCACTGGCATCTCTGTTATCATGGTCCGAACGGCAGCTTAGGTCCGAAGCTAAACGTTTGGAAGGGCAAGAACTACTGAAAATCAACTCAAGGGGCATGGAGTTGACCGATAAAGGTAAAGAGATAATAGCCGGTTTGGAAAGCTTTATATATCATTTAAGGGATTTGGATTCCATTGCCCAAAATATAAAACGTCGATTTAACTGTGGCCATGTTTCAATAATTCCGGGAGACTCGGATAAAGACGAAACCCTTAAAATACAGCTAGGGAAAAAAGCAGCTCAGTACCTTAAGAAAACTATAAACAATAAGGATGTTGTGGCAGTAACAGGAGGGACTACTACTGCACAAATCCCCCATTCAATGGAAAAAATTGACGGAATAGATGATGTTGTAGTAGTGCCTGGAAGGGGTGGTTTAGGAGAAAAAGTTGAAATTGAATCAAATACCATAGCAGCAGAATTAGCAAAAAAACTTCAAGCAAAATACAAACTATTATACATTCCTGATAATTTAAGTCCTGAAACTATGGAATCAGTTGTAAATGAACCCAAGATACGGGAAATACTTGCAATTGTTCACAAAACCAGTATTTTACTTCACGGCATAGGAGGTGCTGAGGAAATAGGTCGAAGGCGTGGCCTTTCGGAAAAGCAAATAACCAAAATAAAGGAGAAAGGTGCAGTTGCAGAGGCATTTGGATATTATTTTGACAAGAAAGGCAGAGTAGTTCATATTACTACAAGTGTTGGTCTTACCATAAATGATTTGAAAAATATTAGGGTTGTAATCGCAATTGCCGGTGGGACCAAAAAAGCCCCTGCCATACAGGCATTTTTAAGATATCATAATCCTACGGCTTTTATTACTGATGAAGGTGCAGCTAGAAGATTACTAGAACTTGAGGGAGGTGCAAATGATGAATAAAAAAACTCTTAAGGATTTTAAATTGGGAAATAAGAGGGTTTTAGTAAGAGTTGATTTCAATGTTCCTTTAGACGAAAATCAAAATATAACTGATGACACAAGAATAAAAGCAGCCCTACCTACAATACATCATTTAATGGATGAGGGCGCAAAAATTATTCTCATGTCGCATCTTGGCAGACCGAAGGGCAAGGCAAATCTAAAATACAGCCTTATTTCTGTGGCAAAGCGACTTTCAGAATTACTTGAGAAAGAAGTGGTTTTTCAGGCCGATTGCATAGGAAAATCTGTTGAAAAGGCAATAGCCAACATGAAGCCCAGTGATGTACTATTATTGGAGAACACCAGATTTCATGAAGGTGAAGAGAAAAACGATCCGGAATTTGCTAAAAACCTTGCGGCAAATGGGGATATATTTATAAACGATGCCTTTGGGACATCCCATAGGGCCCATGCTTCTAATGTGGGTGTTGCACAAATATTGCCTGCAGGCGCCGGATATTTAGTGCAAAAAGAACTGGAGATAATGGGGAATGCCTTAAATAACCCCAAAAGACCCTTTGTGGCGATTTTAGGTGGTGCTAAAGTCGGAGATAAAATAGGAGTTATACAAAACCTACTCAACAAAGTCGATACACTTTTAATAGGTGGGGGTATGGCCTATACTTTCTTAAAAAGTCAAGGCTATGAAATAGGTAAATCCCTACTAGAACCTGATAAAATTCAGCTTGCCACATCCCTTTTGGAAAAAGCGAAAGAAAAAGATGTGGAAATACTGTTACCTGAAGATGTTTTAATCACATCACAGCTTGAAGAAGGATTTCCCTATGAGACTGTTGCTATTACACATATACCTAAAGATAAAATGGGTGTGGATATAGGAGAAAAAACCCGAAGTAAATTCTCTGATATTGTAAGGAAAGCCGGGACCGTTGTTTGGAATGGCCCAATGGGTGTTTTTGAAATAAAAGAATATGCTAAGGGGACTTTCGCCATAGCAAATGCCATGTCAAAATCAAAGGCAGTGACTATAATAGGCGGTGGTGACTCAGCGGCAGCAGTTAAACAACTGGGATTTGCCAAAGCCATGACGCATATTTCTACAGGTGGAGGTGCCTCCCTAGAGTTTCTTGAAGGCAAAGAATTGCCCGGAATTGCAGTTTTAGACAATTTGTAGTAATCTATTTTGTAAATGGATTACATTAAGTGTTGTTTTAGTGTTGAAATCCTGTCAAGGTAAAACTTACGACAAACTGTGTCTTTCAAGCAATGTTGTCTTTATTCTTGGGCTCGTGTCTTAGGATAACAGACCTGGCTTTAGAGGGAGTTCTCTGAGTTTTGTCAAAGGGACTATCTACAATGAAATCAGTGTTAGAATAAACCGGAGGTGGTTATTGTGTCTAGAAAACCCTTGATAGCAGGTAACTGGAAAATGAATAACAATCAAAAGGAAACTTTGAATTTTCTCGAAACATTTTTACAAAAGATTCAAAACCATAAAGTTGAAACAGTGATATGTCCACCCTTTACAGGTCTTCATGTGGCAGCCAAAAAGTTGCAAAACTCAACAGTAAAATTAGGTGCCCAAAATATGCACTGGGAGGAAAAAGGGGCATTTACCGGGGAGATTTCACCGGAAATGTTAAAAGAAATTCCCTGCGATTATGTGATTATCGGTCATTCAGAGCGAAGACAATATTTTGGAGAAACTGATGATACAGTAAATAAAAAAATAAAGTCTGCCTTTGAGTTTGATATACTCCCTATAGTGTGTGTTGGGGAGAGCCTTGAACAACGTGAAAAAGGCACTACTATGTTATGGGTATTGTCACAAGTGGAAAATGCCTTGAAAGATATAACAGCAAAACAAATGGCTAAAGTAGTGTTCGCATATGAACCTATATGGGCTATTGGGACAGGAAAAACAGCTTCTGCTACAGATGCCCAAGAAGTTATAGTAGCAATCAGAAATAAAATTGCAGAGCTCTACGATGAAAATATAGCACAAAAGGTTAGAATACTTTACGGAGGAAGTGTAAAACCAGAAAATATAAAAGAACTGATGAAGGAGCCCGATATTGATGGGGCTTTGGTAGGTGGTGCAAGTCTTAAACCGGATAGTTTTCATGCCCTTTGTTCCTTTAATCTATAGTAGGAGTTGAAAATAGTGCCAAAAAAACCGTTGATGCTGATGATTCTGGACGGCTGGGGTCTAAATTCTAAAAAACAAGCAAATGCCATAGCAAATGCCAAAACGCCTAACTATGATGAGTTAATAAAGCAGTATCCATCTACCACGTTGAAGGCTTCGGGTCTGGCCGTAGGACTGCCCGAAGGGCAGATGGGCAATTCCGAGGTGGGCCATTTAAACCTGGGTGCAGGTAGAATTGTGTATCAGGATTTTACCAGAGTTAGTAAAGATATAAAAAGTGGCGGTTTTTTTAAAAATCCTGCTTTTGCATGGGCAATGGACAATGTCTTACACAACAATAGGGCCCTCCATCTGATGGGCTTACTATCAGATGGAGGTGTTCACAGCCATATAAAACATCTTGAAGCACTACTTGATATGGCCAAACAAAAAGGAGTTAAAAGGGTTTATTTGCATGCTTTTTTAGATGGTAGGGATGTTCCTCCGACTAATGCGTTGGAATACATATCTGAAATTGAGGAGTACATGAAGAAAATAGGAGTAGGAGAAATCGCAACAATTTCCGGTCGCTACTATGCAATGGACCGAGATCGAAGGTGGGAGAGGACTCAGAGGGCTTATGATGCAATAGTTTTGGGTGAAGGGCCCAAGGCAACAAGTGGAAAGCAGGCATTACTTGAAAACTATCGACGTAAGACAACAGATGAATTTGTAGTTCCCACTGTAATTACAAAAAAGGGTAAGACACCTGTTGCCACAGTGAATGAAGGCGATTCTATAATTTTCTTTAATTTTCGGCCTGATAGAGCTCGCCAGCTGACTTACGCCTTTTGTAGAGAAGATTTCAGGGGATTTGTGCGGAAAAAAGGATATTTTTTCACATACTATGTATGCTTAACAGAATATGATAGGGAAATTAACAACGCAAAGATAGCCTATAAACCTGAATCCTTAAAAAACATTTTAGCAGAAGTGCTTGCAAAGGTAGGCATGACACAGCTTAGAATTGCAGAAACTGAAAAATACGCCCATGTAACTTTTTTCTTCAATGGAGGTGTGGAAAAGGCCTATCCAGGTGAAGACAGGATATTAATACCCTCACCGAAAGTGGCAACATATGACTTGAAACCGGAAATGAGTGCATATAAAGTAGCTGATACAGTTGTGGAAAAGATTCAGTCAGATATATATGATGTAATAATATTGAACTTTGCCAACCCTGATATGGTAGGGCATACTGGTGTCTATGATGCGGCTGTCAAGGCCGTTGAAGCAGTGGATGACTGCATAGGAAAAGTGGCAAAGGCAATACTTGAAAGGGGAGGGACATTGCTTTTGACAGCAGACCATGGCAATGCGGAACAAATGGTTGACTATAAAACAGGTGAACCCCACACCGCACATACCTGCAATTTGGTTCCCTTGATTTTGGTAAATGATAGACCTTTTAAACTAAGATCCGGGAAATTAGCTGATATAGCCCCAACAATGCTGAAATTATTGGGTATAGAGAAGCCGCAGGAAATGACAGGTCAGCCACTTATAACAGACGATGACCAAGTATAACATTAGCGGATTGCCAGAAGTTTTACAAGGGGGGTTTTCTGCATTAGAACCAATCACAATTTAGGAAGGTGAATGTTTGTGTCAACAATAATTGATGTTTATGCAAGAGAAATATTAGATTCAAGAGGCAACCCCACAGTGGAAGTCGATGCCGTCCTAGAAGACGGTACTGTGGGAAGGGCCGCAGTGCCTTCAGGTGCCTCTACAGGCCAATTCGAAGCTGTAGAACTTAGGGACAAGGATCCTAAACGCTTTGTGGGAAAAGGTGTTTTAAAAGCAATTAAGAATGTAAATGAAGAAATTGCATCAGAACTTCAGGGCATGGACGCCCTTGATCAAGTGGCTATAGACAAGACTTTAATTGACCTAGACAGGACTCCTAACAAAGCCCGGCTTGGTGCCAATGCGACACTGGGAGTATCTTTGGCTGTTGCCCATGCAGCGGCTAACTATCTTGGCATGAGTCTGTACAAATACATCGGCGGAACAAATGCTCATATACTTCCAATCCCTATGATGAATATATTAAATGGTGGCGAACATGCGGACAACAATGTTGACTTACAGGAATTCATGATTATGCCGGTTGGAGCTAAAAACTTTGCACAGGCTTTTAGAATGGGTGCAGAAGTGTTCCATACCTTAAAAAAGGTATTAGGGGAAAGGGGTTTGGCAACTGCAGTAGGAGATGAAGGAGGTTTTGCCCCAAATCTTTCTTCAAATGAGGAAGCCATCAAATTTATTGTAAAGTCCATTGAAAAAGCCGGATATATTCCAGGTAAAGATATATTTATTGCCCTTGATGCTGCTGCTTCAGAATTTTACAGTGACGGCAAATACCAGCTCAAAGGTGAAGGCCTTGAATACGATGCCGCTAGCATGGTAGACTATTACTCTAGACTGGTTGATAAATACCCTATAATATCCATTGAAGACGGCATGGATGAAGAAGATTGGGAAGGTTGGGGTCTCCTTACGGACGCTATTGGCGACAGGGTCCAGCTTGTTGGAGATGATTTATTTGTGACCAATACAGAAAGGTTAAAGCGTGGCATTGAAAAAGAAGTGGCAAATTCAATCTTGATAAAATTAAATCAGATTGGAACACTTACTGAGACTCTTGATGCAATCGCAATGGCCAAGCGAGCGAAATACACAGCCGTTGTGTCACATCGTTCAGGTGAAACTGAGGACACCACAATTGCCGATCTTGTGGTAGCAGTGAATTCTGGCCAAATTAAAACAGGGGCCCCTTCCCGCACAGATAGGGTAGCTAAATACAATCAACTTTTAAGAATTGAGGAAGAACTTCATACCACTGCTCAGTATCTTGGGATGAAGGCTTTTTATAATATCAATCTATAGTTATTTTTGATTATATTTCTAAAATATATGTTCAAAGACCACATATGTATAACCCTATATACGTATACGTAGGGGCAAAGGTTTACGGGCAATTCTGTGGCCTACTAAGTCGCCCATGTAGGTATGTGCCCAACACACTGCCCCTGTTTCATTTGTCCTTCCTATACCTAAATCAATATATGGTATAGGTTTAAAAAACGGCATATACTGCCGATAAGGGGGCTTTTTATGAAAGAACTGATTGTATACCCCACACCTCATTTAGTTAAACAGCACAATAGGTTGCAACTCATGGGCAAAAAAGGTATTTTCGAGAAACCGCCGATTACCTACGAAATTTTTGTAGAAAAAACCATAAGAGAATTCATTGCTTCGAAAAAAATTCTAGGAGATTTCAAAAAAGATTTAGTTCTCAATCGTATTTTTAAAAGACTGGTGCGAAGGAAAAGGCTGGCGTTTTTTAATATTCCCAGACAAGGATATATTCGCCGCATTGGTGAGGTGATAGGGGAACTCAAACAGCAGGACATGGATATTAATATCTTTAGAAATCTTACAAAGGGAAAACCCAAATATGCGGATTTGGCTCTAATTTATCAAATCTATCAAGATTTCCTTAAAAAAAACAATCTATATGATAGGGAAGATCGCTATATACTGTGCAAAAGAGCCCTCGCTGAAAGTGAATTTCTATCTAATAAGGAAACAATATATTTCAATGAGTTTTATGCTTTTACTCCAATTCAGCAAAAGATTTTATCCGCTTTAGGGGAAAAGGCTAAAATTACGAACCGTGGTTTGCAACCGAGGGTTCAGGAGATAAAAATAGTTAAAGCGCAAAATCACAGGACCGAAATCATGAATTTGGCTCATGTAATAACAGAAGATTTGGAAGATGGATTATTGCCGGAGGATATGTGTATAGTCCTGAGAAATCCCAATGATTACGCGCATCTTTTACACGAGGTTTTCGAGGAAGTAGGTATTCCTATCAACTTGGAAAATCAGGTGTCCCTTATACAAAACCCTTTCATTAAGGCTTTACAGCGAATTTTCTTAGAAGAACTTTCAGATTATTTCCCTAAAGAATTGACTCTAATGGATCTGGAAAACCAAACAATGAGTGAATGGGCTACAAACTTAACAACTTTTTTAGAAGACAGTGGTTATCCCCAGGTCCTTTGTCATATACATGGTGAAGACCTTAGTTTGATAAAGCGTGATTTAGAGGCTTATGAAGCCTTGATCAATCTCTTAAATGAATTGGGCGAGATAGATGGGTTTTTCACCGATGAGACTATGGATTTCAAAGACTTTGTCGAACTTCTAGGCTTTTATCTTCAGAGTAGGGTTTATAATTATAGCATAGCAAAAGACGGAATTTGGGTACTACAACCGGCACTGTTAAGGGGATTGCAGTTTAAAAGAGTCTATACTCCAGGTATGGTCGAAGGGGAATTCCCCCGTGACTTTAGACCGGACTGGCTTTTAAGCGAACAAGATAGGAAGGACTTAAACGAAAAAGGATACGAATTTGATACCTTGGATATTTTAATTGAAAAAGAGAAACTGTCTTTTGATTTTATAAAAGCATCAAGTCATTCGAACTACTTTTCCTATCCAAAAGTGTCTAAAGACAATACTTCATCTCTTATATCATCATATCTTGAGGAATTGCCCCAATCCGCAATAGATGCTGTGGAAAATGTAAATTTTGACTCAGTTTACTGTCCCGATTGTGAGAAAGGTGTGTCTACTGCCCCCGGTGTCCTTTCCGCAAGAACCAAGCGGAGGCTTAAATGGATTTTTTCAAAAAGGGCCTTCAGTGCATCTGCATTTAATATGTACGGAGAGTGTCCCTATAAGTTCTTCCTGGCAAGAGTCCTAAAATTATCACCACTGGAAGAGGAAGGAGATTATACGGCACTGGTAAAGGGAACGGTTCTACATAAAATACTCGAACTATTTTTCAAAAATCACAGTGAAGGATTGGAATCTGAGAGACTGAAGGAGTATATGGAGGAAATAAAAACCCTTACAGATGAAGTTTTTGAAAGTGCTAATGTGAAAGAAAGTTTTTTACACCCACTTTTATACGAACTGGAAAAAGAAGAAATCGCCAAAAGTATTATAAATTACGTTGCTTGGCATATGGCACAAAGCGGAGACTTTAAGCCGATTCGCTATGAAACAGAATTTGGATATGGAGAAAATTTTTATCTAGACTTTGCTCCGGATATCCGACTTTCAGGAAAAATCGACAGAATTGATCAGGATTCGTCAGGTCGGTTGATAATCTTTGATTATAAAAGTAGTTGGACCCCTGATATAAAACAGGTGAAAGAAGGCACAAATCTTCAAATGCCTCTGTATATCATGGCATCGGAGAAAATATTGAAAAAACCTACAGTGGGTGGTGCTTTTATTTCCATCAAAAAAGGATCTGCAGACAATATTTTAACTAAAGAAAGGGATTTGCCTTTTGTGTCCAAGCGCCGAAGAAAAGGGATTTTAAGTCAGAAGGAATGGAATGATTTGATGGAAACGGTGAAAACCACCATTAGGCAGTATGCGGACAATATAAGAGCAGCCAACTTTCCTTTAGAGCCAAAAAGCTGCCCTAAAATACAAATGTACGGGAGTTTTTGTGATTTTACTCAAATCTGTCCATGGGAGGCGGAAAGCTAATGGAATATACCTTTGAACAGAGAAAAGCTATTAAGACGGTGGATAAAGATCTTGTAGTGACGGCCGGAGCAGGTACTGGCAAGACCTTAGTGTTGGTCGACCGCATCCTAAATATTCTGGAACAGGGTTTAGCCCGTATTGACGAAATTGTGGCTATTACGTATACGAAAAAGGCCGCATTGGAAATAAGGGAAAGGCTATGCAAAGAAATGCGCAAACAAAAAGGTGATAAGGGGAATATCTCGGAGCATCTTGAAAAACTTGGCATAGCATATATCGGCACGGTACACAGTTTCTGCCTACGACTTTTAAAGGAAAATCCCGTAGAAGCTCACATAGATCCTGATGTGAAAGTTTTGGAAGAGGGTAGGGCCAATGCTTGGTTGAAAGAAAGTGTCAAACATGCTATTGTGGACAACCTTGAAGATAAGCCTGTTCTACAACTTGTGTCGGAAATGGGTTTTTCAAAACTTACAAACGAACTTTATGAAAGCATGCTAAAAATGCGAAATCAGGGTCTCACACCTTCTGACATACATAAGTTAGTCGAGAGTGAAACCGAAAAGATTCTTGGTATGCTAATAAATAGGGCCTATAGTATGTATAATAACAAAAAAGCACAACAAAGTTTTTTAGATTATGAAGATATCTTGCAAAGGACTTTTAATCTACTTGTAAGAAATAAAAAGGTCCTCAATGAATGTAGGAGAAAATTTAAATTTATTTTAATTGATGAGTATCAAGATTTAAATTTTGTTCAGGACAAGATTTTGCGACTCTTAGGTGAAGATAATAATTTTTTCGTAGTAGGTGATAAAAAACAGTCCATATATGGTTTTCGTGGAGCACGAGTAGAACTCTTTGAAAAACTACGAAGGGATTTGGAAAACCGGGGTCAAGCCCTAAATTTAAAAGATAATTTTCGAAGTGATGGACGTATAGTCGAATATGTGAATCAAAAATTTAAAGGACTTATGAAAGAATATGAACCTATTAATGCCTACAGACCAAGTAGCAGTCAAAAAAACATTTACTTTTTAACACTGGAAAGTAAAGGGCTTATGGATGAGCGAAGACGGCGAGAAGGGGAATTTATAGCAAGGACAATTTTGAAAATGATGACGGATGATTCCGTAAAAATCCATGATAGAGAAACAAAAGAATATAGAAAACCTACCTTTCGAGATTTTTCTGTATTACTCAGAAGGAGGACTCATTTAAAGCATTATACGAAAGCCCTTAAAAACTACAAGATACCCTTCTATGTGGCCGATGCGGGAAGTTTAATGGAGAGCACCAGTGTAAAACATCTCCTATGTGCATTAAATACGATTGAATACGGGGATGATATAAATTTATATGGAACCCTTTCACATCTTTTTAAAATAAGTGATAATACCCTTGCTGAATATGTGCTCAAAGGGCAGGAGCTAATATTAGGTCTTAAAGAAGGTGCAGTTGATGTTAAAGATTCCAAAAGCCTTACAGATGCCTTTCAATTAATCCGCAAGTGGTGTAAAATGAAAGAAAGAGTCACAATAAGAGAACTGGCGGGCAAAATAATTGAAGAAACTAAGCTTTTATCTTTTGCTGTACAAAGGGATTCCCCTGAGGCAGAGAGTCTGCTTAAATTTTTAGATCTGTGTATGGACTATGACGAGCAAGGCTATGTTTTAAAAGAGTTTCTTGAAGAACTATCAGACTTAGGTCAAGAACAGCAAGAGGCCACTGATGCTTCTGAGGGGGAAGATGTAGTAAGATTTATTACCATACATTCTTCCAAAGGTTTGGAGTTTCCTATAGTAATTTTAGCGGATAGCGGTCAAAGAATACCTAGTATTTCCTCAGAAATCCTGTTTGAGGCCGGGAATGGTATAGCCCTAAAAAAAGATAGAGATAAATGGGAAATGCTCAAGGAAACCTTAGAACAAAAGGAAATTGAAGAGGCCACAAGATTACTTTATGTTGCACTTACACGGGCAAGGGACTATCTATTGATTTCAGGTGAAATGCAATCCGGCAAAAGGGAGAGCTTTTTGAAATGGCTAAACCAGGAAACAGGTGAAGTGCAGATAAACAAAATTTGCGAATTACCGGATGTCAATATGGCGGATGTGAGGCTTTTAAGTCCGAAAGTTATAAAAACAGAACCTAAAAAAGCAGGGATTTTGCAAGAACCTATCCCTGTTTCAAAAAACTATTCAGTAACTTCTTTAGGGGAATACTTAAGATGTCCTAGGAAATATTATCTAAATAATATAATAGGAATTCCCGAGAGGCTTTTTTATAAAAGAGAAAGCACCCAGTTAGGGCTTTCGCCTTGGGAAAAGGGGACAATCGTCCATGAGTTGATAGAAAAGATACACAGGGAAAATATTTGTAAAAATAATGCGGAAAAACTATCCCATACCGTAAAGCAGCAAATGACCTTTGAGGATAGGGAATTCATTCAAAGGTGTCTTCAAAATTACCTTGAAAGTGATATATATAACAATAATATCTCAAAAACGATTTACTCCGAAACTCCTTTTTCTTATTACTTGGAAAAGGGCCGATATATAACGGGAATAGTTGATCAAATAATTTTTGAAAAAGACAGTCTTACAATAGTGGATTTTAAAACAGATGTCTCACTCAATTCAACTTTATTAGAAAGTTACATCTTTCAAGTGAAGGCATATTCAATGGCGGCATCAGAGGTATATAATGTAAAACCAAAGCGTGCAATTATATTATCACTCTCCAGTGGTGAAAGTATTGAGGTAGATACTTGCCCTCCCGCTTTGCAGGAATTTAAAACAGGAATATGCCGCTTAATAGATAATATAGATAATAATGTTTTCAATGAAAAAGCGCAGGATAAAGCAAACTGCAAATATTGTGCATATAAGGACATATTATGTGAATAACTATGAAAGGAAGGTGATTTTTGAACAAATAATGCACATCATTACAATTTAAAAAGAGGAATATATCACCAGGTACTACAATTTAACAGCAAATACCACGTCATTATGTGATATAGCAAACTAAAAACTAAACACGCTTAGCAGAATATCTCCAATAGTGTATCACATTAATGGACAAAATGTGTTGTTTTTCAGAAGGCCATATGATATAATCAACTATGTTAGTTCGGTCGGTACAGGAGGTGGGCGACATGGAATTGTTTTTGACGATTGTCTATCTATTGGTTTGTGTAGGCCTTATTGTTTCGGTGCTTTTACAGTCAGGCAAATCCGCCGGTATTTCGGGGAGTATAGCCGGAGGTGCTGAAACATTATTTGGTAAGAAGAAAGGTTTTGACGATAAACTTGCTCGATATACACAGATTTTGGCACTTGTATTTCTAGCTATGTCAATTGTGATGATTATTTTCTTACGTTAAGATTTAGTAATCTGGAGGGAGTTTCAAATGGAGAACCTGGTGGTATTTGCCCCAATTATGGGGATTGTAGCCTTAGCCTTTGCCATGATCTTGGCTATTAAAGTGATCAAAAGTCCTGCTGGTAATGATAGAATGCGGGAAATATCTGATGCTATTCATGAAGGGGCTATGGCGTTTCTTTTTAGAGAGTATAAGATACTTTCTCTTTTTGTAATTTTGATGTTTATTTTTATAGGTATATTTATTAACTGGCCTACAGCCATAAGCTATATAACTGGGAGTATTGCCTCAGTATTAGCTGGTTTTATAGGTATGAATGTAGCAACAAGGGCCAATGTGAGGACAGCTCATGCGGCTCAGGAAAGCCAAAACAAGGCTTTAAGTATTGCCTTCTCTGGTGGGGCAGTTATGGGTATGTCGGTAGTTGGTCTTGGCCTTTTAGGTCTTGGGATTCTCTATTATTTATTTGGAAATCCCCAGGATATCAAAAGCTTTGATGTGATAAATGGCTTTGCTTTAGGTGCTAGTTCCATAGCCCTTTTTGCTAGAGTGGGAGGAGGCATATATACTAAAGCAGCTGATGTAGGTGCTGATTTAGTTGGGAAGATAGAGGCAGGTATACCCGAAGATGACCCTAGAAATCCGGCAGTCATTGCAGATAATGTTGGAGATAATGTCGGTGATGTAGCGGGTATGGGGGCGGACCTTTTTGAGTCCTATGTTGGCTCGATTGTTTCAGGTATGGCCATTGGGGCCGTGGCAGTATCACCTTTTACAGGTGTGGCCTTTGGTATTAACGGAATTATATTTCCCCTTTTGGTTGCGGCTATAGGTATTCTAAGTTCAATTATTGGCACTTTTTTTGTCAATGTTTTCGGTGGAGCCAATCCCCAAAAAGCTCTCACAAATGGAACACTTATTAGCAGTCTACTGACTATTATTGCATCTTATTTTCTCAGCCAATCCATTTTAGGGGAAGTAAGCGAATTTTATGCTGTAACATCCGGTATAATTGCAGGAACAATTATAGGAATGGCCACCGAATATTACACATCTGACGAAAGACCGCCCGTAAAGGAAATCGCCCAATCTTCTAGGACTGGTGCGGCTACAAATATAATAAGTGGGTTTGCTGTAGGAATGAAGAGCACTGCTTTACCAATACTATTTATTGCAGCTTCTATACTCATTTCCTATAGATTCTCTGGTTTGTATGGAATAGCATTAGCGGCAATAGGCATGCTTTCCACTACAGGTATGACCGTTGCTGTGGATGCCTATGGCCCTATTGCGGATAATGCCGGTGGCATTGCGGAAATGGCAGATTTGCCTTCTGAAGTCAGGGAAATAACTGATAGATTGGATTCAGTCGGTAATACGACTGCAGCTATTGGCAAGGGTTTTGCAATAGGTTCGGCGGCCTTGACTGCATTGGCACTATTCTCCGCTTATACCACTGCTGTAGGCTTGAAAGAGGGCATTAATTTGCTCAATGCAAGAGTCATTGTTGGTCTTCTCATTGGCGGGATGTTGCCGTACCTTTTTTCGGCGTTGACCATGGAAGCAGTTGGAAATGCGGCGTTTCAAATGATAGAAGAAGTCAGGCGGCAGTTTGAAGAAATCCCGGGGATTATGGAAGAAAGGGCCAAACCCAATTATACTAGATGTGTTGATATTAGTACAACAGCGGCACTAAAAGAAATGATTGTGCCTGGGTTAATGGCAGTTGTGGCACCCCTTGCCGTAGGCTTTTTATTTGGGCCTGAAGCCCTTGGCGGCCTTTTGGCCGGGGCCTTAGTGACAGGAGTTATGATTGCCATACAAATGTCAAATTCGGGTGGTGCTTGGGATAATGCCAAAAAATACATAGAATCAGGGCATTTAGGTGGGAAAGGCACTAACACCCATGCAGCAGCAGTTGTAGGGGATACGGTAGGGGACCCCTTTAAAGATACATCAGGCCCCTCTATAAATATTTTAATAAAACTAATGACCATAGTTGCCTTGGTCTTCGCGCCACTTTTCATTTAAAAAACCGGCGATTTATATTTGACAGATACACCGATTCGTTGTAAACTTATACTACAATTTCATAAAGCTATGCCTCACTTTTCGCAAGTGAGGTAGAGGTGCAATACTTAACAATCCTCAGTGAAGCCAGAGAGTAAGGTGATGAAACTTTGGAAAAGGAAGTGTTGCCGAAGCAAATAATATTCTCTCATATTATTTGCTGGGCCTGCAGTTAAGAGCTGTAGGACTGTCTCAATAAACATCCCGGTTTATTGAGTTGAGCTATCTCAATTGGGTAAAGTGGAGGGATTTAGGTAATTTTGAATATAAGACCTGAGTTCATCTCGGGTCTTTTTGTATATATAAAATCCAAGTAAAAAATTAAGGAGGAATTGGCAATGAGCAAAAAGACATTATTAACAGCAGTATCATTTCTAATAATTATCATGTTGATGGCAGGATGTGGGTCAAGCCAAGACCCTGTAAGCCAAAACACACAAAAAGAAGGGGAAAATCAGGTAGAAGAAACATTTAAAGTCGGCCTTGAATGTGATTATCCTCCATTTAACTGGACACAACTGGATGATTCGAATGGAGCTGTTCCTATAGACGGTTGTGCCGAGTATGCAGGTGGGTATGATGTAGAGATTGCTAAGAGGATTGCAGAAGGGTTAGGCAAAGAACTTGTCATTATCAAGACCGAGTGGGCCGGCCTCTTACCTGCTTTGACTTCTGGTAAGATTGATGCAATTATTGCAGGTATGTCACCTACAGACGAGCGCAAGGAGACCATTGATTTTTCATCAAATTATTATAAATCCGATTTAGTAATGGTTGTAAAAAAAGGCAGTGAATACGAAAAAGCCACATCAATCCAAGATTTCAAAAATGCAAAGGTAACTGCACAAATAAGCACATTTCACTACACTGTAATTGACCAAATCCAAGATGTAATCAAAGAACCGGCAATGGACGACTTTTCTGCCATGAGAGTTGCCTTGGAGTCAGGAATGATTGATGGATATATTTCCGAGCGACCTGAGGCAGTTAGTGCAAAAGCTGCAAACGAGAACTTTACATTTATAGATTTTGAAGACGGTTTTATTACCTCTGATGATGATACGGCCATTGCAGTCGGTCTTGTGAAAGAAAGCGAATTAATTGAAAAAATAAACAAGATAATAGAAAGTATTTCCGAAGACGAAAAAGCAAGGCTCATGGATGAAGCTATTGAAAACCAACCAGAGGAATAGCATTTTTAAATTGTGATATTGCTAAGATAGGTGGCAGCATCTTGCCAAATTATACCCTATGTTGAAAAATTAAAAAACAGTGCCGAAAAAGGGGGAAATCATATGGACTTTTTCAGATGGGTGATTAGAATTACATTAAAATATTGGCCTATGTTTCTACGAGGGGCTGGCATAACACTTTTGATTTCTATTACGGGCACTGTTATAGGATTTATAATCGGTTTATTAGCAGGTGTTTTGCGAACAATTCCAGTGCCTAAATCAGGAATAAAAAGACCGATTTTAAAACTAATGAATATAATCTTAAGTATTTATATCGAGGTATTTCGTGGGACTCCTATGATTGTGCAGGCCACTGTAATATATTATGGCTCTGCACAGGCCCTGGGCCTTGATATGAACAGGTTAACAGCGGCAGTCCTAATAGTATCCATAAACACAGGGGCATATATGGCAGAGATTGTCCGAGGTGGTATCGTATCTATAGATAAAGGACAGTTTGAGGCCGCCCATGCCGTCGGCATGAACCATATTCAGACAATGTCAAATGTAATACTACC
>CAYMGK010000002.1:0-12935 GCA_964389965.1 uncultured Clostridia bacterium
TATTTTGGAGCCAAGAGCAAGCTTTATAGAACAGCTAATCAAGCGGTTATGAAAGCATTATCCTATTCGTATACAGGTAGAAAACTCAGGAAAAGGGACTTTAGAAAACTCTGGATTGCCAGAATCAATGCAGCAGCAAGATCCAATGGTATGTCTTACAGTAGGTTTATTAATGGGCTTAAAAAAGCCGGAATACAGATCAATCGCAAAATGTTATCTGAGATGGCGATCAAAGATGCCAATGCTTTTACGCAATTGGTGGATATTGCCAAGGAAAATGTTCAATAAAAAAAGCGGCAATGATCGCTTTTTTCTATCTGTTTTGCAATCATAATATTCTTATAACAATGAAATGTTGATTTTAAATACGGGTGTTGAGCAAAATGCTAAAAATGCTCTCCAAAAGACAACAAAGGTTTATTAAAAATTTAATGCAATCCAAAAGCACTAGACATAAAAATCACTGTTTTATTGCTGAAGGTTTGATAAATATAACCGAGCTACTGAAATCGGATTACGAAATAAGGTACATAGTAGTATCACAGGCTTTTCTTGCGCAAAATGATGATTTTATAACAGGAACAGTTAAAGCTTTAAGAACTAAATTTTATTTAGTTTCAGACGCACTATTTCTTAAATTATCAGATACTATTTCACCACAGGGCATTTTAGCTTTAGTCAACATTAAAAATACAGATTTTGAAAATATAATTAAAGAAGATTTTTTAATAACCGCTCTAGACAAAATACAAGATCCAGGTAATATGGGGACAATCATTAGAACAGCGGTAGCCACTGATACAGATGCTATTCTTATTGGAAAAGGATGTGTTGATATATACAATCCTAAAGTCGTGAGAGCCGCTATGGGGTCGTTATTTCACATCTCCTTTTTACAAACCAATGATATAATCAGGACATTAAACATATTTAAAAAAAGAGGCGGCAAAATAGTGACAACATACTTGAAAGCCCACAAGAATTACTATGATGTGGACTATAGGACCAATACTGTTATTGTCATGGGTTCAGAAGATGCAGGTGTATCAAAACAAATAGTAAATATTTCCGATGAATTAGTCAAAATTCCCATGCCGGGCAGGGCCCAATCGTTAAATGTAGGTATAGCTCATGGTATCATAACATATGAAGCCGTGAAGCAAAGGATTTAAAGCTTAATCCTCGTGCTTGTAAATAGATTTTTGCTATGCTATAATTATTTTAAACCTTATTGGAAAGGGCGTGGACCGATGCTGGCCGCTGACTTTTTTTGGGATATTTTTGAGGCTACCGGATCCATTACGGCTTATCTTATTTATAAGGAATTATTGATGTCATAAAAGGCTATGAAGGAAGGAGTAAATGGGGAAAACCTTTTAGGGAAAAGGGGTCAGTGACTGTAAGCCCCTTAAGGTAGATTCCATTGAAGTTCGCTCTGGAGCCGAGTGGTTGAAATTTAGTAGGCCCCTCCGGTTTTCACCGTTACAGGATCCATGAGAGTTTGTTTTTTTCAAACTAAAAAAGGGTGGTACCACGGGAGAAACTTTCGTCCCTAATCGGACGAAAGTTTTTTGTTATTTTTAATTTGCACAGGAGGTTACAAAATTGAAAGAAGGTTTAATTCAATTACAGGGGCAAACCTTAAAAGCCCTATCGAAAACCAAAAACATGGATGAATTGAATGAACTTCGTGTAAAAGTGCTAGGAAAGAAAGGAAGACTTACCCAAGTGCTTAGAAGTATGTCAACTATAGCACCAGAACAAAGACCGATTATTGGGAAATTGATAAATCAAATAAAAAACGATTTAGAACAAGAGTTCACTGAAAAAACCCGGGAATTAAAACAAGCAATAAAAGAGGCACAAATAAAGCAAGAATTTATAGATGTGACTATCCCATCTAAAGTTTGTTTAGGCAGTAGACATCCGCTTACTTTAGTATTAGACGAGATCAGGGACATATTTATAGGGCTTGGTTATCAAGTAGTGGAAGGTCCTGAAATTGAATCGGATTATTATAATTTTGAGGCTTTAAATACACCACCTGATCATCCTGCCAGGGATATTCAAGATACATTTTATATTACTAATAAAATACTTCTTAGGACACAGACATCCCCTGTTCAAGTGAGGACTTTGGAGAAACAGCAACCACCTTTGAAGATAATTGCACCTGGAAGGGTTTTTAGATCAGATTCAGTTGATGCTACACATTCTCCGGTATTTCATCAAGTGGAGGGTTTAACAGCAGGTGAGGATTTCACTATGGGTGATCTTAAAGGAACTCTTGTGAAATTTGTTCGAGAAATGTTCGGTTCCGACCGGGAATCCCAATTTCGACCGCATTTTTTCCCATTTACAGAACCCAGTGCTGAAATGGACATATCCTGTGTAGCATGCCATGGTAAGGGCTGTCGTGTATGCTCTTACACAGGTTGGTTGGAAATCCTAGGTTGTGGAATGGTGCATCCTAATGTGCTACGAAATGTGGGCCTTGATCCAAAAAAAATAAATGGATTTGCTTTTGGAATGGGTGTTGAAAGAATAGCCATGCTAAAGTATGGTATAAATGATTTAAGGTTGTTTTATGAAAATGATTTGCGGTTTTTAAAGCAATTTTAGAGGGGGCAATATAATATGCTAGTGCCAATAAACTGGTTAAATGATTTTGTTGATACAATTGAAGATGTAGAACAACTTTCGAAAAGATTGACAATGTCCGGCTCAAATGTTGAAAGTGTCGAACATTGGGGGAAGGGTATTGAAAATATAGTTATAGGTAAGCTAATGAAGATAAAAAAACACCCTAATGCCGACAAACTATTGCTTGTGGATGTATATACCGGGAATCAAAATATTCGGGTTGTAACAGGAGCCACTAATATAGAAGTAGAAGATAAAGTCCCTGTGGCACTACACGGAGCTATCATTGCCAGTGGTGATAGTATTAGGGCATCAAAGTTTAGAGGAGTGAAATCCGAAGGGATGCTTTGTTCCGCTAAAGAATTGGGTTTAGATGATCATGGTTTACCCAGATCGATAAGGGAAGGAATTTTAATATTACCCAAAGATGCACCATTAGGGGAAGACATTGCAAATTACCTGAATTTGAGAGATGTTGTTTTTGACTTTGAGATAACCCCGAACCGGTCTGATTGTTTAAGCATTATTGGTATGGCGAGAGAAGTTGCAGCAACCTTCAAAACACGACTCCATATACCGGAAATAAAATTAAAAGAACAGGCCGGGCACTTGGCTCGGGACAAAGCAAAGATAACTATCGAAGCCAAAGACCTATGCCGACGCTATGTAGCCCGAATAGTAGAAGATGTTGTCATAGAACCTTCTCCGCTGTGGATGCAACGACGCCTTCAAACTTGTGGTGTCAGGCCAATCAATAATATTGTAGATATTACAAACTATGTTATGCTTGAGATGGGACAGCCACTCCATGCTTTTGATTATGATAAGCTTATGGGTCATTCTATAATAGTGAGGCGAGGCAAGTCTTCAGAGAAAATAAAGACCCTTGACGGTATCACCAGAAAAGTAGATGAAAATATGCTGATTATTGCAGATGATCAAAAACCGGTTGCCATTGCCGGTGTTATGGGAGGAGCTGATTCTGAAATCACAGCTGCTACTACTTGCATCTTATTAGAGTCGGCTAATTTTCATGGACCTAGTGTTCGAAGGACATCAAGACGGCTTGGACTGAGATCGGAAGCCTCCTCAAGATTTGAAAAAGGCATTGATCCTAATATATGTGTGAAGGCTGCCGATAGGGCATGTGAACTTATGGAACAGTTCGGTGCCGGAAAAGTGTTAAAAGGTTGCATAGATGTATTTCCCGGGAAAACCAACCCAAAGAAAATACCATTTAATCCGAAAAGAATCAACAAAGTATTAGGCACGGATATATCTCCAAATGAGATGGAGGATATGCTTAAATATCTGGGAATATCAATTAAAACAACTAATAATAATCAAAAAGCTATTATACCTACTTTTAGATTGGATATGGCTGAAGAAGCTGATATTATAGAAGAAGTTGGCAGGATGTACGGTTATGATAAATTACCGATTACACTACCTCAGGGCAATGTCACATATGGCAAATTAAGCATACACCAAAAACATATCAATACTATCAAAGACGTGTTGGTAAATAACGGGTACTCGGAGATTTATACATATTCTTTCATGAGTGAGAAGGCCTTTGATAAAATCAAAGCCCCTTATGATAGCAGTGTAAGGAAGGCCATAAACTTGCAAAATCCGCTAACAGAGGAGTATAGCATAATGAGAACTACGTTGCTGCCGAAAATGCTCGAAGTCATAAGATTTAATTTAAACCGAGATATCTCCGAATTAAGTCTCTTTGAAATAGGTGCCGTCTATTTACCAAAGTGCCTGCCGTTAAAAGAGCTACCGTACGAAAACAAGCGAATTGCCATAGGATTATGTAGGGGTTCAATGGATTTCTATAACTTAAAAAAAATAATTGAAACACTTTTTATGAGACTGAGAATAAAGGACTATGATTTCATGCAAAAGGTTCATTTTTCCTACCACCCAGTTCGATGTGCACAAATAATGTTAAGCAATGATGAAATCGGATTTGCAGGTGAGATACACCCTGATGTCCTTGACAATCACGAAATCAATAAAAAGGTATATATTGCTGAATTAGACCTTGACAAAATACTAAAATTAGTTTTTGTTCCTTACCCAAGTTTCCTACTTCAAATCGGGATTTGGCAATAGTCGTAAAAGAAAAAACTCCTGTGGGGGATATATTGAAAGAGATTCAAAAACTTGGGGGGAGCCTACTACAAAACGTGAAACTATTCGATATTTATAGAGGAGGTCAAATACAAACAAGTTATAAAAGCGTGGCTTTTGCCTTGATTTTTGGGGCGAAAGATCGAACTTTAACCGAAGATGAGGTCAATATAATCATTGAAAAAATAAAAACAGGGCTTTATGATAAATTTGATGCTACTTTGCGGGAATAAAGGATTTTGTCAGTATTTGAAGAATAATAATATTAGCCCGGTAAGACTAAAAAACGGCCGGTGTGCCGTTTTTTGGTTTACTAGCCGCAAAATAAAAATTAAGGGTGATTGGGATGCCCAGTGAAACTAAAACCATAAACAGGATTAAAGTAAAGATAAATGGTGAAGATTATTATGTAAGGGGAAAGGTATCTACAGAACATATTGCAAAAGTGGCCAAATATGTGGACAATAAAATGTGTGACCTTTCCAGGCGACATCCTGATTTAAACCAATTACGGGTGGCGGTGTTAGCGGCCCTAAATATTACAGATGAATTGCTAAGATTAAAACAAGAATATGAGGAGTTTTTAGCCACATTTGATGATGAATTAAAGGATTGATACAGTGTGAGGAATTTCGAAATTGCATATATCTTTGCTGATATTGCGAATATGTTGGAAATCAAGGGTGAAAACTTTTTTAAAATAAGGGCATACCGAAAGGCTGCCCATATGATTGAAAACCTTTCCGGCGAAATTGAAACCATGGCAAGAGAATCCCGTCTACAAGAGATCGATGGTATTGGAAAGGCATTATCAGACAAAATCAGCGAAATTATCGATACCGGTGTATGTGGTTATTATGAGGATCTTAAACAGGAAATACCGCGAGGACTTGTGGATATGCTTAAGATTCCCGGCTTAGGTGCGAAAAAAATAAAGCTCTTTCATGATTCTTTAGGTATTTCTACAATTGACGCATTGGAAGCGGCAGCACGGGTGCATGAGCTCAGTAAATTGCCAGGTGTTGGAGTAAAAACTGAACAATCCATCTTAAAAGGCATAAAGACTTTAAGAGGTCATGTAGGACAAGTCATACTGGCTACGGCTTTACCTATTGCCGAAAGAGTATTAGCGATATTGTCTAACATGAAAGAGGTTTCAAATGTGGGGCTTGGTGGTAGTGTGCGCCGTAAAAAGGCCATGGTCAAGGATATAGATATCGTTGTTGCTACAAAAAAACCCGAACAGACTATCGAGGGTTTTTTGAAACTCCCCATCATTTCAAAGACTCTTTCACACGGACCGAAAAAAGTGAGCGTAATGCTAAATATGGGCCTTCAATTGGATTTAAGAATTGTGAAGCCTCATGAATTTTATTCTGCTTTACAGCATTTCACAGGTAGCAAAGAACACAATACAGAACTTCGCAGTTTAGCTTTGAAACAGGGATATAAGTTAAACGAATATGGGATTTTTGATAAGAAAAACGGGGAAGGTTTTTATCCAAAAGATGAACAAGAAGTTTATCGAAAACTTGGTGTGCCTTATATAATACCTGAACTTCGTGAGGGGCGGGGGGAAATTAGTGCTGCAATAAATGGCACTTTACCCAAGGTCATAGTACAAGAAGATATTCGGGGTGATCTACATGTCCACAGCAATTTCAGTGACGGTGTTAGCTCTATAGAATCCATGGCCCTAAGTGCCAAAACTTTGGGGTATGAATATATAGCCATAACAGACCATTCTAAGTCATTAAAAGTAGCCAATGGTCTCGATGAAAACCGGCTGAAAAAGCAAATTGAAATAATAAAAGAGATGAATGAAAGGCTTGAAGGTATCCGTATCCTCACAGGTACTGAAGTTGATATATTAACAGATGGTAATTTGGATTTCGATGATGATATATTAAAAGAACTCGATGTGGTAATTGCATCTGTTCACAGTGGGTTCAACCAAGATCAAGCAACCATTACAGAGCGCATTGTAAATGCTTGCTATAACCAGTATGTAAACATAATTGGGCATCCAACAGGGAGGATCCTTGGAAGACGTGGTCCGTATGATGTAAATATGGACAAAGTTTTTAAGGCATCTGCTGCAACAGGTACTTTGCTTGAAATTAATGCATCCCCTGACAGACTTGATTTAAGTGACTTCATGGCAAAGCGAGCACAGGAAATGGGCATAAAAATGGCCATAAGCACAGATGCACACCACAAAAACACATTATCACATATGGAATATGGGGTGTGGACTGCACAGCGTGGATGGCTCTTGGCGGAAAACATCATAAATACTTTCCCCCTTGAAAAACTCTTAAGTGTTTTAAAAAAACCTTGATTTTCAGTGTAAAAACTCTTTCAAGGCAAAAACCTATAGCAAACAAACCCTTAAGAGGTTAAAATTGAAGGAGAGATAATGAATAAAAAAATCGAGACTGTTTTAGAATATGATAAAATAAAACATATTTTGGAAAAGTACGCTGTTTCTCCATTGGCTAAAGAAAACATTCGTAAAATTAGACCTATTGCTGATACAGATTTAGTCAAACAACTTCAGCAGGAAACCAGTGAGGGTACGGCAATACTAAGAGCAGGGATTCACCTTCCCTTGGGAGGTGTTAAAGACATTAGAAATGGTCTTCGCCTAGCTAAAATCGGTTCACTGCTTTCACTAGGTGAGTTATTGGATATGGCTGCCGTTATGGGAACAGCTCGACAGATAAAAGCTATCTGGAATGAAAAAAAGCTGGAAAATAAGCCAATAATAAATAACATTATAAACAGCCTAAAGTCTTTCCTGTCTCTTGAGGAAAAAATTGTAAAAGCCATCATAAGTGAAGATGAAATAGCGGATAATGCAAGCACTGAACTTAACTCAATACGCCGGCAGAAGAAAGCGTTTGCACAAAATGTGCGCAATAAATTAGATGAAATAATATCTTCGCCGCATTATCAAAAAGCATTACAGGAATCAATAGTTACCATGCGACAGGACCGCTATGTAGTTCCCATTAAGCAGGAGTTTAAAGGTAGCCTTCCTGGAGTCGTTCATGACCAATCAGCCAGTGGTGCAACACTGTACATTGAACCTATGGCCGTTGTTCAGTTAAATAATCAAATTCGACAATTGGAGATTCAAGAAAAAAGGGAAATTGAAAGGATTTTATGGAGCTTTTCGCAAAAGATTCAGGAAAACCATGACTTTCTTTGTGACACTTTATGTGGCTTGGCCAAGCTAGACCTTATAATGGCAAAAGCTAAATACAGCCTTGATATCAACGGTGTACAACCAGCTTTTAATAATCACGGTTACATAAACATATTACAAGGAAGGCATCCACTGTTGAAAGGCAAGGTAGTTCCTTTAGATATATTTTTAGGTAATGAATTTAGTGCATTAATAATTACAGGGCCCAATACCGGTGGAAAAACCGTAGCACTAAAAACCGTGGGTCTTTTTGTACTTATGGCACAATCAGGTTTACATTTACCAGCTAGGGAAGGGACGGAACTTTCTATTTTCAAAAAGGTGTTTGCAGATATAGGTGATGAGCAGAGCATTGAACAAAGTTTAAGCACCTTTTCCTCACATATGAAAAACATAAAGGAAATAATTGACATGGCCACAGCCGATTCGTTGGTAATTTTGGATGAATTGGGTGCAGGAACAGACCCTACTGAAGGTGCGGCTTTAGCCATGGCGATCTTGAATTATCTATATGAAAAAAAAGTAAAAGTTTTAGCTACAACTCACTACAGTGAACTCAAAACCTTTGCATTTTCTAGACCGGGTATGGAAAACGCCTGTATGGAGTTTGATATAAAGACCCTAAGACCCACTTATAAACTCACAATAGGTATTCCCGGGAAAAGCAATGCCTTTGAAATAGCGAAACGCCTTGGTCTTAAACAAAAAGTTGTTGATTTAGGTAAAAGTTTTATGGCAGAAGATAGTTTGAGAATGGAGGATTTACTCTCACATATTGAGCAACAAAAAAGTAAAACGGAAGAAGACCGGGAAGAATTGCAAAAGTTAAAAAATGAATATCTAAAAAAACTTGACAGATTGCAGGAAAAACATCGGAAAATAAGGAGACAACAGGAAGAAATTCTCGAAAAAGCAAAACAAAAAGCTAGATTATTGCTTGATAAAACCCAAAGAGAATCCGAACTAATCATTCAAAGCCTAAAAGATGCGGAAATTCAAAACCAAGTACATATAAGGGATAGGGCCACGCAAAAAGCAAGGGCTTGGCTGAGGAAAAAAGATGCGGAATTAACAGGTTCAGAAAAAAAACCGTTAATAACTTCGGATAAAAAACATCACAAGCCTTTAAAGTTGGGGCAGAAAGTGAAATTAGCGGGTTTGGATCAGGAAGGTTTTATTTTATCAATGGATGATGCTGCAAAATCAGCCAAAGTGCAAGTGGGTATTATGAAAGTGGATGTACCTATGGCCGGTTTGGTACCACTGGAACATCAGGAGGCAGAGGCGGGGAAATCCAGATATTCTTCTATTGCTATGAATAAAGCTAAAGAGATTTCCACAGAAATTGACCTTAGAGGGCTTACAGTTGATGAGACTATAGAAAAAGTAGATACATATTTAGATGATGCAATTCTAGCCGGGGTTTCAGGTGTTACACTAATTCACGGTAAAGGGACCGGTGCATTGCGACAAGCTGTAAATGATATGTTGAAAAACAGGCCCAATATTAAGAGCTTTAGACTTGGAAATATAGATGAAGGCGGATCCGGTGTGACGGTGGTGAAACTATGATAAAGTATTTGATTAGCTCCTGTCTAATAGGTATGAATACAAGATATGATGGTAAAGGAAATGAGGAACCTATATTTCTTGAAATGGTGAAAGCCGGAAATGCAGTGCCGTTTTGTCCTGAACAAGCAGGAGGTTTGCCCACTCCAAGAGACCCTTCAGAGATAATCGGCGGGGATGGTAAAGATGTACTTAGGGGCAAGGCAAGGGTAACTAGTAGTAATGGGCAGGATGTTACTGAAGAATTTTTAAAGGGGGCAAAGGAAACATTAAAACTTGCAAAACTTTTAGGGGTTAGTAAGGCAATATTAAAGTCCAAAAGTCCTTCATGTGGTTGTAAACATGTCTATGACGGAACTTTTAAAGGAATAACACGTAAAGGGATTGGAGTTACAGCCGCATATTTACGGGAAAATAATTTTGATATTATTGATTCAGAAGAATTTTTGCAACAAGCATCTGGGAAATCACAAAACAGTGAGCCAAGGTATAATCAAAACACATGACATAAAATTTGTGTTTAAAAATGACTTTAAGGCTATAAATCTTGCAAATACAGGTCAACGGTTTTATAAATCAGGTTCAAGTGTCGCCATTTTTATCGACATCGTTGCCATTATTATTGTTATTAAACTGATTGTGGTCACTTCTGCTATTATTATTAGGTCCGTTATTATGATTACTGTCATTGTCATTGTTAGGCCAATTACCATTGTTGTTATCGTAAAACCAATCATCCCAATCATCATTTTCATCTGGTGTGGTAATTGTAGATTCCTCATGGACATCGCAATATTCTTCTGGTAGCTCATATTTAGCGTCAAGAGGTATTTGGCCTGTAGGTGAAGGCATATAAGGCTTGCGTCGCTTTATAAACACTACCCTTTCCACCAGTTCCTCGGGGCAAAATTCCGTCGCTAAAAGGTTTGTAGAGACATCCAAGAAATTTTCCACGTGAACATCGCAGGGTTCTGTAGGTTGAGTGCCTTTTATAAAGTATTCCGCCCGGATTCTAGGTCCCCTTGGATCACGACTACACAATTCCGTGGGTAAATTACCCGAATCAATGCAAACTTCTATAGGGCCAACTATGCCGTCAGGTCTTTGAAATTGTGCATTAGGGAGGTTTTTATGAGCCACATCCATGATCTGTCTCCACATTAGGGCCGGCTGATATCCCCCCGCCACATTGCGCATAGTCTGCGGTTCATCATGTCCCATCCATACTACCCCTACTAAGTGTGGGGTATAACCTACCCACCACACGTCTTTGTCATCGTCAGTAGTACCCGTCTTTCCTGCGACTGGAAACGGGAAATTTGCCAATCTAGTCCCAGTTCCCTCTGTTACAACACTTCTTAACATATTTGTTACAATAAAGGCTACCTGTTTGCTAACAGCGCTCCATTGCTCCGGTTTATTTTCAAAAATAGTAATACCTTTTTTGTCTACAACTTTTAAAATTGCTATCGGCTCTACATGGACACCTTCATTTGCTAAGGTGCCAAAAGCTGAAGCAAGCTCTAGAGGTGTAACACCTTTAGTAAGACCTCCGAGGGCAGCTGAAAGCTGTCTATCGTTTTTATTGCCTGTAAGAACGAGATTTTTTATGCCCAATTTTTGGGCATATTCTATGCCCCTGTCTACTCCAATGGCATTAAGGACTTTAACTGCGACCACGTTCACAGAATCTGCCACAGCCCTTCTAATAGTTGTCAATCCTTTAAAATCATTGGTGTAGTTTTTAGGGGACCACATTTCACCGGAACCCGATGAATAGGTTACCGGAGAGTTATCTATGACTGTGCTTGCAGTATATCCCATATCGATTGCAGCAGTATATACTATAATGGGTTTAAAAGTTGATCCAGGTTGCCGTAAAGCCTGTGAAGCACGATTGAATTCCAGTTTGCGCCGGTGTTCTCGGCCACCAACTAAAGCCTTTATATGCCCATTACATGGATCAATTATTACTGCTGCGGCTTGGGGCTGTAAAACTCCTTTTTCATCCTCTTTAGAATAGGGGTAGTTTTCTGCATTTGCTAAAACTTTCTCCGCTGCCGTCTGAATTTGCATATCAACTGTAGTATAGATTTTCAAACCTTCTGTATATATCTTATTATATGCCTCCACTTCTGAAAGGCCTAATTCTTTTTGAAACAGCAAGGACAATTCACGTATTACATAATCTGTGAAATATGGTGCTTTATAATCGACAGTGGCATTTTTCATTCCGACAAGTTCAATATCTTGTTTTTTTGCTTTTTCGGCTTCTTCATTGCTTATAAAGCCCAATTCGGCCATTGTGCTTAAAATAAGTTCTTGGCGCTCTTTAGCTCTTTCGAAGTTCAGATAAGGAGAATAGTATTCCGGGCCCTTTGTTACTCCAGCGAGCATAGTGGATTCTGCCAAGTCCAGTTCACTGACACTTTTACCAAAATAAGTATCAGCCGCAGATTCAACACCGTAGGCCGAATGGCCAAAATATATTTGATTTAGATAAAACTCCAATATTTCGTTCTTAGTATAATGTCTTTCTAATTGCACAGCGAGCCATGCCTCTTGGGCTTTGCGCTTCCATGCCTGCTCAGGTGATAAAAAGGCGGTTTTAACTAATTGTTGAGTTATTGTGCTTGCACCCCTTTTAATGCCACCATGCAATAGGTTAGTAACAAGGGAACCTATTATGGAACGAATATTAACGCCCTTATGTGAATAGAAATGTTGGTCTTCTATTGCAATAAAAGCATTAATTAAATCTTCAGGTATTTCCTCTAGGGGCACTGGCAAACGATTTTGCTCACCGTGTAGCTCAGCTATAACTTGACCATTTTGATCAAAGACTATTGAAGTTTCACTAGGCCTTAGTTTTTTAGGGTCAAATTCCGGTGCATCTTTGACATATGACATAAAGACTCCAAAGCCTGTCCCCAAACCAATAATCACCAATATTAAAACAAATACTATTATATTGTACCAAGTAAATATTTTTTTTCTTTTTCTTGTTTTTCTCTTTGACATGATAACCTCCCCCTACCATACAGGCAAAGTAACCAATCAAATGAAATTCTAAAAAAGGATCGTTGAATTAGCCGATTTGAAAGTATAAATTCCAAGATTACTATAAATAATTGAAACAGATAAAGTAATTATACCACACATTAAAATTTAAGGAAACTTTTTGATCTCCTCTAAAATACGGTTACAGCTTAGTAAAACCATTTCAAAGGCTCCAATTCGTTGACATCATCTTTAAAATAATATATTATAGTAGGCAAACAGCTAGTTGTATATAATCAAAGCCATGATGGGGACAGTAGGCGTCCTGTAACCTCTCAGCGAGTCGAGGAGGGTGTGAGCTCGACAGGGG
>CAYMGK010000002.1:12945-29955 GCA_964389965.1 uncultured Clostridia bacterium
TTATTGAAATGAGCAGGTAAAAGGTTGTATTATATTAAAAAACCTTTATCCTAATTTGGGTGGTAACACGGGTACTACATCTCGTCCCTTTTGGGGCGATTTTTTATTTTATAAGGTAATGATTAGGAGGATACTAATGTTTAAAAAAGTAGAACCTACAATGAATTTTGTCCCGATAGAAGAAAAAACCCTTGATTTTTGGAACAAGGAACAAATATTCAAAAAAAGTATTGAAAACCGCAAGAATGCACCAAATTATGTTTTTTATGAAGGCCCTCCTACTGCCAATGGTCTACCTCATGCGGGCCATGTACTTACTCGAGTGGTGAAAGATTTAATTCCACGCTATAAGACCATGATGGGGTATAGAGTGGATAGAAAAGCCGGGTGGGACACACATGGACTTCCTGTTGAACTAGAAGTAGAAAACCAACTTGGCATAAGTGGCAAACCGCAAATAGAAAGCTATGGTGTTGAGGATTTTATAAAGAAATGCAAAAACAGTGTTTTCACTTATGAACAGGAATGGCGTAAAATGACTGAGCGAGTAGGATTTTGGATAGATATGGATGATCCATATATAACATATCATGATACCTATATCGAGTCAGTATGGTGGGCACTAAAGAGAATATGGGAAAAGGGATTACTATATAAAGGCAATAAAGTGGTTCCATACTGTCCCCGCTGCGGTACCTCCCTTTCAAGTCACGAAGTGGCACAAGGATATAAGGAGGTCATGGACCCATCGGTTTTCGCTAAATTCCCAGTTGTAGGCGAAGAAAACACCTATTTTCTTGTATGGACTACAACTCCCTGGACCCTTCCATCAAATGTAGCACTTGCGGTGAAGGACGACTATACCTATGTAAAAGTTGAGCACAAAGGCGAAAAACTCATACTGGCCGAAGGTAGATTAGAAGTCTTAGATGGAGAATATACCATTATAGATAAAATCCCAGGTGAGAAATTAGCATCAATAAAATATGAACCTATATTTCCATTTTTTGAGTCTGAAAAAGATGAAGCATTTTATGTGATTACAGCGGATTTCGTAACATTGGACGATGGTACGGGGATTGTACACATTGCCCCTGCCTTTGGTGAAGATGACTCACTTGTAGGACAGAAATACGGGTTTCCGGTAATACAGCCTGTTGATGCTCAGGGAAGATTTACTAAAGAGGTGTCCCCTTGGGAAGGCGTATTTGTAAAAGAAGCTGATAAGGGTATCTTAGAGGATCTAAAAAACCGAAACATCCTTTATAAGACAGATGAATATACGCATAGCTACCCCTTTTGCTGGCGTTGCGATACTCCGCTCTTGTACTATGGCCGCAGTAGTTGGTTTATTAAGACAACTGCTGTCAAGGAAAAATTGCTGAAAATAAATAGGGATATAAAGTGGCACCCCAAACATATTCGAGATGGCAGATTTGGCAACTTTTTGGAAAATCTCATTGATTGGTGTTTAAGTCGGGAAAGGTACTGGGGGACTCCTTTAAATATCTGGGAATGTGGCGAATGTGCGCATAGACACGCAGTAGGGAGCAAACAGGAACTTAAAAACATGAGTAAAACACTTATTGAGGATATAGAACTGCACAAACCTTATGTAGACAATGTAGTCCTAAGATGTCCGAAATGCAGTGGAGACATGAAGCGTGTACCTGAGGTTATAGACTGTTGGTTTGATTCTGGTGCAATGCCTTTTGCACAATACCACTATCCCTTTGAAAATCAGGATTATTTTCAAAAACACTTTCCGGCAGATTTTATTTCTGAAGCCATAGACCAAACTAGGGGTTGGTTTTATAGCCTTTTGGTTATATCCACATTATTATTTGACAAATCACCTTATAAAAATGTTTTAGTCATGGGCCATGTTCTAGATGAACATGGAATTAAAATGAGCAAACACAAGGGCAATGTACTGGACCCTTGGAAGGTGCTTGAAGAACAGGGTGCTGATGCCATGCGCTGGTACCTGTATGTGGCCAGTCCTCCTTGGAGTCCCAGCCGTTTTTATCAAGATGCAGTCAGTGAGTCACAACGGCGCTTTTTAGGAACTTTGTGGAATGTGTACTCTTTCTTCGTATTATACGCCAATATTGATGGCTTTGATCCAAAGCAATATTCCTTGGACCCCAAGGATAGGAGTGAATTGGACCGCTGGTTATTATCCAGAATAAACAGTGTAAATGCAAAAGTACGGCAGGACTTGGATAATTTGGATATCACAGATGCGGCTAGGACCATGGAAGCATTAATTGATGATATTAGTAATTGGTATGTCCGCCGCTCCCGGGAGCGCTACTGGAAAGCCGACATGGACAATGACAAAATAGGGGCATATTTAACCCTTTATGAAGCATTAGTTACTTTTATAAAGATGGCGGCACCCTTTGTACCTTTTATTACAGAAGAAATATACCAAAATCTTGTCAGATCGCTATTCTCAGATGTTCCAATAAGTGTGCACTTATGCAACTTTCCGAAGGTTAAAACGGAATTCATTGATAAAAAGCTGGAATACAAAATGTCACTTGCCAGAAAAATTGTCGAATTAGGCAGGGCCGCTAGGAATAAAGGTAAAGTCAAAAATCGCCAACCACTTCAAAAGATGATGGTGCAGCTTAGGGAACCAGATGACAAGGTGCTACTTTCGGAATTGTCGGATATAATAAAAGACGAACTTAACATAAAAGAAATTGAATACATCCATGTTGCCGAAGAGTACTTCTCATATTCAGTAAAACCAAGATTTGATTTACTAGGCCCCAAATACGGAAGGCTCATGCCTGCTATAGCTAAAAAAATTGCTACTGCAAAAGGGGCAGAACTCATAAATACTGCCGGAGAAAATGGCCAGATTACAATAAATATCGAAGGTGAAAATCTCGTTATCCTTGAAAAGGAATTGGATATTCGCGCACATGACAAGCCAGGCTTTTGTGCGGAGGGAGGGGGAGGTTATTATGTTGTGCTTGATACGACAATTACACCTGAACTCGTGCTTGAAGGTATTTCTAGAGAGTTAGTGAGTAAAATACAGAACATGAGAAAAGAAGCAGGGTTTGAAATAGTGGATAAAATCCACCTGTATTGCTTAGGAGATGATACAATAAACAAAATGCTAAGAAGATACGGGAAAGAAATAAAAAAGGATACCTTAGCACTTTCAATAGAAAAAACCTCTCCACCAAAGGATGCTTTCACGAGGGAGTGGAATTTGAACGGCTACAATATCATAGTTGGTGTAAAAAAACAAAGCTAGAGGTGCCCATACTCCATGAAAACAGTTATCACAGACATTTTGCCTTTCAATCTTAAAATAATATCTGAAGGTGGTCAGGCTTTTCGCTGGAATAGGCAGCATGATGGAAAATATATTGGCGTAGTCGGAAACAATGTTTTCGAAGTCGAGCAAAAAGGAAATACTCTTGTTGTAAATTCTAGTGCCAACCAAAATATTGACAAATTTTTAAAGGAATATTTTGAAATAAGCAGGGACTACGAAAAAATAGAACGGAGAATGATGAGCTTTGAAGAATTAGTCCCTGCTGTTAATTATTGTAGTGGCTATAGAATTCTTTTTCAGGATCCTTGGGAGACCACCATATCATTTATCATATCTGCCAATAACAGTATCGGAAACATAAAGAAAATAATTGAAAACATCTGCAGGCTATATGGTAGTCCCATTGAGTATAAAGGGAAGTTATATCATTCATTCCCATCACCGAATACCCTTGCAGTGCTTACAGAGGCAGAGTTAAAACTGACAAAATGTGGGTATAGGGCTAAATATATTATTGAGACCGCACAGATGATTTCGAGTGGTAAAATCGATATATATGCTTTAAGAAAGCTACCAACTAGCAGTGCCAGAAACAAGCTCATGGCGTTTCCCGGTGTTGGCCCAAAAGTAGCGGACTGTATAATGCTGTATTCAATGAAAAAATTCGATGCCTTTCCAATTGACAGATGGATAAAAAGGGTGCTTGAACATATTTATTTTGATGGTAAACAGCAGCATCCCATGGAACTAAAGAAATTCGCAAAAAAGAAATTTAAAGATAAAGCTGGTTTTGTGCAACAATATCTTTTTTACTTCTCTCGTAATTTTTTGAAACTGTAAGAGTGCAGCATAAATACAGGCATTATGCTATAATAATAGTATAAAGAGCTTATAGGGGGGATAAATATGAGTCCCGAGCAAACTATTATTGTAGCACAGATGTGCCAAGACTACAAAAAGACCGACACTTTAAATTATTCTGCTGATTATATTAACCAATACATATCTTGCAAATGCTGTGCTCATTGGCAGGCTGGTAGATGTAAGAAGGCTCAGAATATCTTAAAAAGCATATATTAAATCAACATTAACTGGTATTGCTCAAATAGTATTCAATTAGGATTTCAATTGAATACTATTTTTTATAACTACTAAAACTCATGCAAATAATACCACAACCTACAAAGTTGTGCTATAATTTTATTACAAGAGATTTTATCAAATGTTGTGGGGTTGTTAGTGTGAGAGAAATTAACCTTCAAGTTTTAATCCAAAATTTAAACTTAGAAGTAGTTCTAACTTCTGATGTATTGCCGAATATTTCCGTATCGGATTTAAACCGTCCAGGCCTTGAACTTACGGGGTATTTCGATTATTTTGCTTACGACAGAATACAGATTTTGGGTAAAACTGAAATCTCTTTTTTAGAAAGTCTTTCAAGCCATTTGCGGACGACCCGACTTGAAAAACTTCTGTCCTATGATATACCATGTCTTATAGTGACCCGAAATCTTAACACACCAAATGAATTGGTATCAATAGCTAGGAAAAACAAAAAGCCTATTTTAAGAACACACACAGCAACAACACAATTTATGAGCAGATTGACAAATTTGCTTGAAAGGGAGTTGGCGCTTCGCACTACTGTACATGGTGTGTTAGTTGAAATATATGGTATAGGAGTATTAATTATTGGAGAAAGTGGTATAGGTAAAAGTGAAACAGCTATTGAATTAATTGAACGTGGTCATAGATTAGTAGCTGATGATGTAGTAGATATAAAGCAAGTTGCCCAAGATATTTTGATAGGAACGGCTCCAGAGCTAATTCGGCATTACTTAGAAGTGCGTGGTCTGGGAATAATTGATGTAAAGACCATCTTTGGCGCAAAAAGTATAAGAGATAATATAAAAATCGAAATGGTAATAGAATTAGTTGAATGGGAAAACTATAAGGACGGGGACAGATGATGAAAAAATGCAGGTGCTTGACTCAAATATTGCAAAAAGAACCATACCGGTCCGACCTGGTAGAAACATCGCAACTATAATAGAAGTTGCCACAATGGACTATAGACTAAAAGCTCTTGGGTACAATGCGGCACTGGAATTTAGTAAAAAAGTTTTTAATAAAATAAATCAAAAATAATTTTATATTTGGGAGGTATTATAGGATGCTGGATAACCTCGATAAAGTGCGGGAACTGGACAAAAGCGGAATGTTTGAGCTCATATACAAATTTCCGGATTTATGCATCGATGCCATAAACATAGCAAAAAGTTCTGTTCGCGGATTGCGGTTTCACAACTTTTTTAATGTAGTGATAGCAGGACTGGGAGGTTCTGCAATCGGTGGGGACCTCATGCGCATGATCACTGCCAACCGAGCTCAAATCCCTGTTATTGTCAATAGGGATTACGACTTACCGGGTTTTGTTGACGAACGAACCTTGGTAATTGTCTCTAGTTATTCAGGAAATACTGAAGAGACTCTAAGGGCTTATGAGCATGCAAAAAGCAAAAAGGCGAAAATTATGGTTATTACAACAGGTGGTGAACTAAAAAAGAGATCCATGACAGATGAAACACCTATAATTACTTTACCTGGTGGGTTACCACCGCGAGCGGCACTAGGCTATTCTTTTTCCGCTATTTTCACATTATTCCAAGAACAGGGGATAGGGCTGAGACAACAGTTTGATATAAAAAAAGCAATAGACTTCTTGAAAAAAATTCGCGAAAAATTTCACCCGAAAGTGCCTAAAAGAGATAATCCTGCAAAATCCTTAGCTATAAAGCTATACGGGAAAATCCCAATTATTTATGGTGTTTCAAACTTAACTGATATTGTTGCAATACGGTGGAAAGGTCAGCTAAATGAGAATGCAAAAACCCCGGCTTTTTTTAATATTTTTCCAGAATTGAACCACAATGAAATAATGGGGTTTGAAGGTAGTGGTGAACTACTTAAGAATTTTCAGGTTATAGTCCTCAGATCCCCTTATGAGAATAACCGCGTAAAAGAAGGTATTGATATAACATTGAGCATTATAAATAGTAAGGTCGGTGGCACCACTGAATTGTGGCCAGAGGGGGAATCTGCTTTAGAGCATATGCTATATCATGTAGTATTTGGCGATTATATGAGTGCATATTTAGCAATACTCAACAACAAAGACCCAAAAGAAATAGGATCCATTGATGAGTTCAAAAAGCGAATGAAGAGTTAAACATATTGCGTGAGGTGGAAGTGTTGAATTATGAAGTTGATATACATTGTCATACAATAGGTAGTGGGCATGCTTACAGCACAGTAGTCGAAAATGCCCAGGTGGCCGCTGAAAAAGGACTTAAGATGATAGCTATAACCGACCATGGACCAGCAATGGGAGAAGGTATCAATAAATACTTTTTTGCAAACATGGTGGTTATACCCCGAAAAATAAAGGGAGTACATATTCTCAAGGGAATCGAAACAAATATTCTAGATGAGAAAGGGACCTTAGACCTTCCTGAACGATATCTATCGAAACTTGATATTGTGCTTGCAGGTTTACATACAGGGTGCTATTTTGGAGAAACTGTGGAAGAAAACACCAAAGCTATTATAGGGGCCATAAAAAATCCGTACGTCGATGTAATTGTGCATCCGGGAAATCCAAGATTTCCCTTAGATATTGATAAATTTGTAAAGGCTGCATTAGAATATAATGTACATATAGAAATAAATAACAGTTCCCTTACGGTAAGCCGAAAAGGTAGCAAGCAAAACTGTATATTAATAGCGAAAAAGGCGGCAGAATTAGGAGCCAAAGTTTGTTTGGGAAGTGATGCACATATTTGTTTCGATGTAGGTAATTTTGCCGAAGCCGAAGAAATTATCAAGTCATCCGGAATTTCTAGAGAAAATATATTGAATACTTCGGTGGAAAAAGTAGTGAGCTTTCTAAGGTCTAAAGGTAGGGACATAATTCTTGAATAAAGCCATTAAAACATAAATATGAATAGGATAAAAGGTCTAAAGGAGATGATGTGAATTGCGTCCCAAGTCCCTTATCCTATTCATGTGTGTTTTACTAATATTAGTGGCCGCGGTGGGTTTATTCATAGGATATAATCATAAAAGGCAGGCTAATATGGACGATTCCGGAGAAAAATGGCAGGGAATAATAACACTTTGGGATTTTCCACGTTGGCCCGATAAAAGTGGGGATCCCTTCGGCTGGATAAAAAACAAAATATTGGAGTTTGAAAAAGAGCATCCCGGTGTTTTTATTCATCTCAGATCTTTAAAATGGGAATACGGCCTTATTGAGTTAAGAGCTGCGGCTACATCAGGCACTAATCCTGACATAGCACCTATTGCTGCTGATTGTGATTTTATTTTAAAAGGCTACCTAGAACCTGTTGACGAGTATTTTTTACCAGAAGAGCTCGAAAAATATGAACCTAAGGCTTTGGAAGCCGTTAGCTATCAAGAACGGATCTATGGATTTCCTTGGTTTATGACAACACATGGACTTTTTGTAAACAAAGAGATGTTTGAGGCCAATAATGCTGTAATCCCGGAAGATGGCTTTTGGACTTACGAGGAATTTGTAAGTGAATTGGAGAAAGTAACTAATATAAACACGGGTGACAAAAAGGATAATTATGGTTTCAATATATTTTTATCCCCCGGTAGTTATCAAGTTTGGGGATTTCTCACAATGGACGGGGCCGAAGTATTCGACAAAAACGGCAATTTTTCATTAAATACACCCGAAGGTATTTCAGCCCTAACCAAACTTGTGGAGCTTGGGACAAAATACAATGTTGTACCACACGATGAATATGGAACACTTGAGGAAACACAAGTTTGGAGTGATTTTTGCGAAAAACAAAAAATAGCAGTATATCCGACCGGTCCTTGGGCCATAAATATTCTAAATAAAAGGTATAAATCCGGAGAGGGTTTTGAATTTGATTTAGTGCACTATCCTAAAGGCCGAAGTATGGCATCACCATTTGTGCTTGTATCTGGCTACGGAATTTTCAAACAGCAGGATTCCGAGAAAAAAGAACTCTGTGCGAAGTTTCTAAAGAACATTACATCTGAAAAGGAACAGAAAGCACTAGCTGAATATGGCGTCTTTCCGGTTTACTTGGAGGAACCCGGGGAGATTATAAAAGACCCTATGATTAAGAGGATGAAAAACATGCTAAATGCGGGTATAAGTCTACCAAAAGTTAAGGAATGGTACAAAGTTGATGAGATTATAATAACACAGGTTCGTCAGGCTTTATTGACCAAAAAAACACCTCAACAGGCGTTGGAGGATGCTGAAAAAGCTATAAAAACGATAATGTCCGTCAATTAAAAGATTTGGGAACGAACTTGAACAGCAATGATAGTAAGAAAGTACGCATCTTAGTTAAAGGAAAGGGAAAAAGATGAATCCTATAAAGATATATGAAGTCATGAAAACATTCTTACATGAAAACCAAATTAAAATAAATGAGCATATGAAAAATCATACATCCTTTCGCATCGGCGGCCCTGCTGATATTATGGTTTTACCCACAAATTCAAACCAAGTTTGCCGTATTGTAAAAGCATGTAGGCATAATAACATTCCATTCTTTGTAATGGGTAATGGTACAAATCTATTAGTGAAAGATGAAGGTATAAAAGGAGTGGTTATAAAACTTGCTCAAAACTTCAACGGTGCAAAAGTGAAAGACAATATCATGAGATGTAAAACAGGCCTTTCCCTTTCTATGGCGGCCGAGACAGCCTTAGAAAATAGTCTATCGGGCTTAGAGTTTTCTAATGGTATTCCTGGTACTGTAGGTGGAGCAGTGGTAATGAATGCAGGGGCTTATGATGGTGAAATGGCCAATGTGGTGAAAAAAGTTTTAGTAGTTGATATGGATGCAAACTTGTTTGAAATGCAAAGAGATGAACTTGAATACGGTTATCGCGAGAGCATTTTCCAAAAAGGCAATAAAATACTGTTAGAAGTTGAAATGGAACTCTCATATGGGAACTATGAGAATATAAAGGAAAAGATGGATAATTTTTTAGCTAAACGTAGGGCTAAACAGCCACTTAACTTGCCCAGTGCAGGTAGTGCTTTCAAGAGACCGCCTAATAATTATGCAGGGGCCTTGATAGAAAGGGCCGGACTTAAAGGGCATAAAATAGGGGGTGCTATGATATCTGATAAACATGCGGGTTTTATAGTGAATGTAGATAATGCTACCTTTGAGGATGTGAAAAAACTCATTAATTATATAAAAACACAAGTTAAAACTAAATTTAATGTAGAGCTTGAATCAGAAATAAAAATTGTTGATAACTAAAGGAGGAAAAAAATTGATTGTTGGGCTGGATATGGGAGGGACTCACATTGATGCTGTACTTATTCATCAAGGTGAGATTATCAAATCAACTAAAAACCCTACCGATCGCGGCGACTTATTGGGTTCTATTTGGGGAACTTTAAAATCACTTTTACCGAGACAAGAATCCTTACGTGCACAGATTAAACGAATAATTTTAAGCACTACTATTTCCACAAATGCCATTATCGAGCAAAAGACAGACCCCGTCGGCATGATCATAGAATGTGGTCCGGGTTTGCAAAATGATTTTCTTCACTGTGGTCAAGTAAATACTTTTATATCAGGGTACATAGATCACAGGGGTAGGGAGGTTAGCCCTATAGATAAACTGGAAATTGAACGGGCGGCAAAGACCTTTAAAAACAAAGATATTTCGATGGTTGCAGTAATAGGAAAATTCTCGGTGCGCAATGCAGAACACGAACTGAAAATAAGCGAAATATTAAAAGATAAGTTTTCACACATCACCCTTGGACATACCTTATCAGGGAAGTTAAATTTTCCACGCAGGGTTTTTACTTCATATTACAACTCTGCCGTCCACACTACATTTCTGAAATTTAGTAAAAATATATCTAAAGCCCTTGAAAAGGAGAAAATTAGTGCACCTATTTATGTTTTAAAAGCAGATGGAGGTACTGTAAGCCTTGAAGCCGGTGAAAAATATCCAGTAAACACCATATTGTCCGGTCCTGCTGCTAGTGTAATGGGTGGGCAAGCCTTTCTTAATACTTCTAAAGATGCCATATTTTTAGATATTGGAGGGACTACTACAGATATATCTTTCTTAGCAGATGGGGTGCCTTTATTTGAACCGTTGGGAATAAGAATGGAAGGGCTACCTACATTAGTAAGGGCACTTTACAGTGTGTCTATAGGGGTTGGTGGAGATAGTGAAGTTTCTGTAAAAAATCAAAGCCTGAATATAGGGCCAAAAAGACAGGGGCCGCCAAAAGCATTAGGCGGAAAATATCCAACACCAACTGATGCCATGGTAACATTGGATCTAATTGAGATTGGAGACAAGCACAAGGCTATAAATGCCATGAAAGAAATAGGTCGGTGTTTGAACTTAGATCCGAAAACTACGGCAGAGAAAATTTTAGATAAAATGTCTGAAATGATAAAAAGTGCAGTAGAAAAACATCTATATGAGATAAATTCACGACCGGTTTACACTGTCAAAGAACTGCTTTATGGAAAAAGAATCAAACCGGCGTTTGTGCAAGTCATAGGCGGTCCTGCAGAAGCACTTGCACCAATTCTCGCTAAAAAATTCGGTATATCATGTTTGTACCCCAAAGTTTATGAAGCGGCCAATGCCGTTGGGGCCGCACTGGCTAGGACCACAGCTGAAATCACTATATTTGCGGATACTGCACAAAAGACTCTATCAGTGCCGGAAATGGGCCTATATGAAAAAGTAAGTAAGGGCTATAGCTTGAAAGAAGCGGAGTTGCGGGCTTTGGATTTATTAAAACGTCAGTCAACATTGCTTGGGGCAGAAAAAGGGGAAATTCAGGCTGAAATAATAGAGAAAAATAGCTACAATATGGTGCGTGGCTTTACTACAAGTGGTAAAAACATCAGAGTTAGAGCACAGACAAAACCCGGGCTGATATACCAGTTAAGGGGTGATATAGATGTTAGTAGCAAAGAATAAGTTGGGCCTAGTTTTATTTCCTGCTTTTGATTGGGCAATAAGTCCTTCTCATCCTGAGCGTGAAGAAAGATTGCTATACACGCAGGACCAGTTATTTGAAGAAGGTATCATGGATATAGAAAATATTAAATTTTATAATCCAGAGATAGCTTCAAATAAAGATGTGGAAAGAGTCCACTTTTGTGTTCCCAATGTAGCCGAAAGGATTACAAAATCCCATTTAATTTCCGCCGGCGGGGCTATTAAGGCAGGGCATATGGTAATTGATAAAGAGGTGGACAAGGCCTTTGCCCTTATACGACCACCTGGCCATCATGCTCAGCGAGTCGTATACGGTGATAGGGGCTTTTGTATTATCAACATTGAAGCTGTAATGTTAGAAAACCTTAGGGCAAACTTCGGTCATCGCCGGGTAGCAGTGGTAGATACGGACTGCCATCATGGGGACGGGACACAGGATATATATTGGAATGATAAAGACACACTTTTCATATCATTTCATCAAGATGGGAGGACACTATATCCCGGAACAGGTTTTTTAGATGAATTCGGTGGCCCTGGGGCCCTTGGTTACAATATAAATATACCGCTACCACCGGGAACGGGTGAATCTGGTTTTTTATATGTGCTTGATAATTTAGTGCTACCCATACTTAGCGAGTACAGACCTGATTTGATTATAAATTCTGCCGGACAAGATAATCATTATACGGACCCGCTTACAAGCATGAACTTTACTGCACACGGATATGCCAAATTAAACCACAAGCTAGACCCGGACATAGCGGTTCTAGAAGGAGGTTATTCCATCGAAGGTGCATTACCGTATGTGAATCTTGGAATTATCTTGGCTATGGCAGGTCTTGACTATTCAAATGTCCGTGAACCTGATTATGATTTGGAAAGATTAAGACAATCACAAAGAATATCTGATCATATAAAGGCACTTTGTGAAAAAATATATAAGCGCTGGAAACAGAGGGATGAACTCGGGCATAAGTTGCGAAAAGGAAAAGACTATATCGTAAATCAAAGGCGCATATACTACGATACAGATGGAATAATGGAAAATCAAATTCAAAAATTTAAAGTATGTCCTAAATGCACTGGTATAAATACTATAGAATCGAGAAGTGATAGGGGAATGCCCATATATGCTGTAACAATACCCCGTGATGCATGCCAAGTATGTATAGATGAAGGCCACAAAATATACAAAACAGTTGATTCACAAAAATATTTTAACATATACTTACAGGACCATATAAACCAAACTTACTCAACGAAAAACTCGAAAAAGTTTTGAATTGTGCATAATGTAAATCTCAAGCAAGGGACGACAAGTGCGTTCCTTGTTTTTTATTACGTACTGAAAAACTAACTTATTGGATATTTGGGATGGAGAGTTATCAATACGGAAATATGTGGATGTAGAAAAGGTTGAATATAGGACAAAATATATAAAGGGAATCAAGTGTAAAACAATTGGCTTTGCCCCACTAGGAATTGCCATGGACTTTACCTTAGATCAAGAATAAGCGGAGGTGTAAATTTGGACGACCTTGTGAATCTTTCAACACACTTTTCGGATTTAAATTTAAAACTTGAAAATCTTGTCACACAAAACCAAACGGGTTTTACTGAAACAGGTAATCAACTTAAAAATGCCATACAAGATATAGCACATTTTCAAAATGAGGTGGATAAAACCATCCAGCAAATTGATATAGAAATAGAGCGGAACCAAAACATACTTGCAAAATTGGTTTCAGGTGCTAACACCAAATTGATGCAAGAACAAATTAACCAAAAGCGAATTGCACTAGTTAATCAAGTACAAAACATTCAAGATGGCCTAGCCCAGATTTCCCAAGAAACAGATAAATTTATAAATGATTTTAGTTCATCTTTTCAACAAATCACCACCGATTTCAAAAATTTGGAAAATCAACTTAAAACAATATCCTCTACCAACCATAACCATAATATTAAATATGCTATAAATGACACTTCTGTTGGCCTACAACAAATTTTACAGCAATCCATAGATGCCCTTAATTCTGTGCGTCAGGGGCTTGAACAGCAAAAAATATTTAATGAAATGAATAAATCCATTAATAGTTTGCTACAGTGAAAGAAAAAAATTCATATGTTAAAACCCATTTCAGAGGGTATGCTAATATAGGAAGTTAAAATTCCTTAATGGAGGTGTTAGCTTGACCCATAAAAAGGATTTTAGCGATTTTATATTAGAAAAGAAAATAGATACAGAAATCCCCAAAAAAATAAATAACAAAACAATATTAAGCAAACAGGAACAGGCCTGCAAACAAAAGGGGAGGTGTGAGCAGATAAATGACTAACCAATCTGGTGAATTTCCACAACAGTTTCAACAACTACTAAATCAATTAAAAGATCAGGCCCAAACTCAACAACAGCAGACGGATAGTCAAATAAACCAAGCAATTCAACAAGCAATTGATGCTTTATCCCAAGCGCAACAGAGTATCCAGACAAACCAAGCATTCTACCAAATGAACCAATTACTTGATCAGTCGACAAAACAATTGCAACAACTAAGTCAACAAACCCAACAATCGCAACAACAGGAAGCACCTCAATAGCCCCGAAATCAGGATAGGAGGTTAATGCACTAACCCCCTATCCTGATTTTCGTTTTTATTCAGGGTTTACTGATCATTTAAATCTATGCCAAAATCAACCCCTTTAGCAATTATACCCTGAATATCAGAGAACAAAATAGCAAAACGCTCTTCTGCCTGCAAATATTTTTTTAATAACGAGTTATGACTTATGATATTGTAGAGGTTTTCCAAGTTCTTTTGGGCTTCATCTATGGGTTTGTCGGATAATTTTAGTGCTTGGACCTCAATTTGTCTAGTTCTCAGGTCTTTTAGCATTTTTTCTGCCTTTGGATCCTGTTTTACACTCTCCTTAACATTCTTGAATTCTAAATACTCTGGACATTCACTTAGACTCCTTGCAAGTCTATGTGCAAGGTCATAAACATTCATACATATCATCCTCCCATATTTTTGCATTTCCGTAGATTTAATTATACCAAATATGACTAGTTTTCCAAATATAAAGTTTCGAAACATAGATTTTAAAACTCATATATATTATACTGTTATAGGGAAGGGTTTTATATGGATAAAGAGGGAGGAGAACATGTGAGTGAACTTAAGTTTGTCATAATTACCGGTCTATCAGGTGCGGGAAAAACACTTGCTATGAGGGTGTTTGAGGATCATGATTATTTTTGTGTTGATAACCTTCCACCGGCCTTGATTTCTACGTTTATAGAACTTTGCAAGCAGAGCATAAAAAAAATAAATAAGATTGCATTAGTGATAGATATTCGCGGCGGCGATTTTTTTGATGAGCTTTTCGAAAGTTTAAAGAAAATACTCGATTCAGGATTTGACTATGAGATTTTATTTCTTGAGGCTTCTGATGGAGTGCTTATCAAAAGGTATAAAGAAACTCGGCGGCGACATCCTTTGGCCCTTGAAGGTCGGATTATGGAAGGAATAAAGATCGAGCGCGAAAAAATGGCGAAGTTGCGTAAAGCGGCGGGCCATATTATTGATACATCTTTTAAAACCCCCACTGACCTTAAAAAAGAAATAATACTTAGATTCTTTGAACGAGACAAAGAAGAGCGATTTTTGATCAATCTGGTATCTTTTGGATTCAAACAGGGGATCCCACTAGATGTTGATTTGATTTTCGATGTGAGATTTATACCAAACCCCTTTTATATTGACGAATTACGACCATATTCCGGTGAAGATCAGAGGGTTAAGGATTATGTAATGAAATGGCCCGAAAGCACTAAATTTTTAGAGAAATTATTGAGTATGGTGCAATACCTCTTGCCATATTACATTAGAGAGGGCAAAAGTCAATTGATAATCGGAATAGGTTGTACCGGAGGCAGACACAGGTCAGTGGCCTTTGTTGACGAGATTGCTGCAAAACTCAAAGCAAATCGCCATAGTATAGTAGTAGATCATCGCGATATCGATAAAGATTGGAGTTGAGCAATATGAACCTTAACATAGTTTGTTTGGGAGGAGGCACAGGCCTTCCGAATTTACTTAGAGGGTTAAAATTCCATTGTGATAAACTCACAGCTATAGTGACTATGGCGGATGATGGTGGTAGTTCCGGTGTTTTGAGAAATGAGCTACAAATACCACCTCCCGGAGATATTAGAAACTGCCTATTGGCACTGGCATATACTGAGCCTCTTATGGAAAAATTATTCCTGCACCGTTTCGGAAGTGGACTTTTAAAAGGGCATAGTTTTGGCAATTTATTCATTGCTGCGATGACTGAAATTTTGGATAGCTTTGAATTGGCTATAAAGGAGTCAAGCAAGGTGCTAGCGGTCCGCGGTACTGTATTACCTTCCACTTTAGAAAATGTTACTTTAGGGGCAGTATTTGAAGATGGAAAAAAAGTTTTTGGTGAATCCAATATCTCCAGTTCTATGAAAAAAATATCAAGAATCTTATTAAAACCACCTAATGCAAAACCTTTAGATGAGGCCTTAAAAGCGATCCAGAAAGCCGATGTTATAATCTTGGGACCGGGAAGTTTATATACCAGTATAATACCTAACATTCTTATAGAAGATTTGGCATATGCAATATCAAAATCCGAAGCTAAAAAAATTTACATTGTTAATGTGATGACACAACCTGGGGAGACTGAAAATTATACGGCATCAGATCATGTTAAGGCTATTATTGAACATTCGAGTAAGGATGTTGTAGATTATGTAATAATAAATTCTGGAGAAGTTCCCCAGCCTTTACTGTCACGTTACCTGTCCGATGGGGCTGCACCTGTGGAATGTGACAGTGAAGAGATAGAAAAGCTTGGGTTTGCTGTTGTTACCGGTGATATAATAAACCCGACTAATGTTGCACACCATAGTCCAGATTTGCTTGCAAAGACAATTATGGCATTAATACAACAATGATTTATTTGAAGGTTTATTTAATTTGATGTAGAATAAGATGAAACGAGGTGAGGGCTTGTCTTTTTCCTCTTGTGTTAAAGCGGAATTGTCACGTCAGTCCTTCCATGCCTGTTGTCAAAAGGCGGAACTGGCCGCATTTATACGCATGGCCGGAAACATAAAAATAATTGGAGGACAAAAAAAAATTTTACTCCAAATTCGAACTGTCCATGCACCTACGGCCCGAAGAATTTATAAACTGTTCCGAGAAAACTCCATATCACCTGTGCAGATTGCAGTCCAAAGAAGTAAATTTTTAAAAAACAGGAGTTTATATATAATTTCAAATGACATAAACGATTGTAAAGCATTGCTTCTAGAAATAGGTGTATTGTTGTCAGAAGGAAGTTTTCAATTAAAAAGAAATACTATTAACTCGGAACTGGTTAAAAAAGAGTGCTGCAAAAGGGCTTTCCTCCGAGGTGCTTTTTTGGGCGGTGGTTCCATAAGCGATCCAAAAGGTCCTTATCATATGGAATTTACTGCAAAGGACAAGGGCATAACAGATATGCTTACTGAGATCGTTACCTATTTTGGGTTGAAAGTTAAAACAACGAAACGTAAAAACGGCTATATGATATATTTAAAAAGCGGGGATCATATTGC
>CAYMGK010000002.1:29965-33872 GCA_964389965.1 uncultured Clostridia bacterium
GGGCTCACAATAGCCTTTTAAAATACGAGGACACTAGAATTTTAAAAGATATGCGGAACAACGTGAATCGCATGGTAAATTGCGAAACTGCTAATTTAAACAAGACAGTCGATGCTGCAGTTAGACAAATAAAAAGCATAAACTATTTTAGAAAAAACAATATATTTGACGATCTGCCCTATAAGTTAAAACAAATTGCGGAACTCAGACTACAATATCCGGATTTGAGTCTGAAAGAATTGGGTCAACTAATGGATCCGATATTGAGCAAATCCGGCGTAAATTATAGATTGGCTAGAATTGAAAAAATAGCCCAAAAACTACAGTCAGTGAAAGGGGAAAACTCTTATGTTTCAACAAAGTGTAACAGTTAAAAACAAAACAGGGCTTCACGCAAGACCTGCTGCACTTTTTGTCCAAAAAGCAAACAAATTTAAATCGGAAGTGTTTATTGAGAAAGAAGGGAAAAAAGTCAATGCCAAAAGTATAATGGGTGTAATGTCTCTTGCAGTAAGTCAAGGAACCCCGATTATTATATCTGCACAGGGTGAAGATGAAGTAAATGCGGTGAATGACCTTGTTGAATTGATAGAAAGTAAATTTGGTGAGGACTAGTTTTAAAGCTACCTTAAGGTAGCTTTAAAACTAATATGGCAGTTGATGGGTTGGTGGTTTCGATGGAAGAGTTTGTACATTTACATATTCATACAAATTACAGCCTTTTAGATGGTGCTTGCAAAATCGATGCACTTGCTAAAAGATTATCGGAACTTGGAATGAAAAGTGCGGCGATTACCGATCATGGTGTGATGTACGGAGTAGTAGAATTTTATAAAACAATGTGTACTTATGGCATTAAACCTATCCTGGGTTGCGAAGTTTACATGGCTCAGCGGACCATGCAAGATCGAAAACCGGGCATTGATGATGATCAGTACCATTTGGTTCTTTTGGCGAAAGACAATAAAGGTTACAAAAACCTAATGAAACTTGTTTCTATAGGTTTTACACAGGGTTTTTATTACAAACCAAGAATAGATATGCCAACACTTGGGAAATATTCCCGAGGCTTGATTGTCCTAAGCGGTTGTCTTGCAGGAAAGGTCCCTACTTTGCTTCTGGAAAATAAATTTGAATCAGCTAAGGAAGAGATTACAAAATTTCAGAAGATTTTCGGCAAGGAGAATTTCTTTATCGAGATCCAGGATCATGGAATTCTAGACCAAAAGCGAATATTAAATGAGCTCATCCAGTTAAGTAAGGAAACTGGGGCCCCTCTTGTAGCCACTAATGATGTTCACTATATAAACAAAACCGATGCCTCGATGCATGACGCACTTTTATGTATCCAAACCGGCAAAACTTTAGATGACCAAAACCGTATGAAGTTTCAAACCTCCGAATTTTATTTAAAATCACCTGATGAGATGCAAGCCCTTTTCCCCCATATTCCCGAAGCTATTGAAAATACTGTTAAAATTGCCGAAAAATGCAATGTAGAATTGGATTTTAGCAAGATCCATTTGCCGAGTTTCAAAGTTCCTGGAGATTATACCCAAGATGATTACTTAAAAAAACTATGTTATGAGGGAGCAAGTAAACGGTACCCCAGTATTAACGATGAAATAAAACAAAGGCTTGACTTTGAACTTGCCACTATAAAAAAAATGGGATTTTCAAGTTATTTTTTGATTGTATGGGATTTTATCAAATATGCTCGAAAAAATAATATTATAGTTGGCCCTGGTAGGGGTTCTGCCGCCGGCAGCCTTGTGGCTTACTGTCTTTATATAACAAATATAGACCCACTGAAATACAATCTTTTGTTTGAACGCTTTTTAAATCCGGATAGGGTATCTATGCCTGATATAGATATCGATTTTTGCTATGAGAGACGACAGGAAGTTATAGATTATGTCGTAGAAAAATACGGTCAAAATCGGGTGGCACAGATTGTTACATTTGGGACTATGGCGGCAAGGGCTGTTATCAGGGATGTAGGCAGAGTGATGGGCTATCCCTATGCCGAAGTAGATACTATAGCAAAAATGATTCCAGCGGAATTGGGAATAACAATAGAAAATGCACTAGCCTCAAATCCTGAATTAGATAAAATGTATAAAAATGAAGAAAGGGTAAAACACCTAATAGATATAGCAAAGGCTCTTGAAGGGTTTCCACGTCATGCGTCTACACATGCGGCCGGTGTGGTAATATCCAAGGACCCAGTAGTAGAACATGTCCCATTACATAAAATAGGTGATTCAAATGTAGCAACACAATATACTATGACAGCCCTTGAAGAATTGGGCCTTTTAAAAATGGATTTTTTGGGCCTTCGCACTCTTACAGTTATCCACAATGCTTTAAATATTATTAAACGCACTAAAAATAAAACGGTGGTTCTTGATGAGCTATCCCTTGAAGACAAAAAAGTTTATGAAATCTTAAGCCAAGGTAATACTGCGGGAGTTTTTCAATTGGAAAGCGCCGGTATGCGGAACCTGCTCACAGAATTAAAACCTGAATCTTTTCAAGATATAATGGCAGTTATCGGTCTGTACCGGCCTGGCCCCTTAGGTAGTGGTGCAGCTAATGATTTCATAAAAAGCAAAAACGGTCAAAAACCCGTTGACTATTTGCACCCATTACTTGAACCAATTTTGGCCGAGACCTATGGCATTATTCTTTATCAAGAACAGGCCATGAAAATCGCCCAGGAATTGGCAGGTTTTTCCTTAGCCCAAGCCGATATTCTTCGGAAAGCTATGGGAAAAAAACAACAAGACATTATGGTTGCTCAAAGGAAATCTTTTGTTGAAGGATGTGTTAAAAACCAAATAGACAGGGCAACTGCAAGGAAGATTTTTGATGAAATCTCTTATTTCGCAGGATATGGGTTTAATAAAGCCCATTCAGCGGCTTATGCAGTTATTGCTTATCAAACTGCATATCTAAAAGCCCATTTCCCAGTGGAGTACATGGCTGCTCTTTTAACAAGTGTAATAGATAATACAGATAAAGTATCACATTATATAAATGAGTGCCACCATATGAATATAGAGGTTCTACCACCGGATATAAATGAAAGCTATGCCGGTTTTACTGTTGTTTCAGATAAAATAAGATTTGGTCTTACAGCAGTAAAAAATGTAGGTCATAATGTTGCAAGGACTATTATTGCTGCCAGAAAAGAAAAAGGTAAATTTACTTCTCTCACAGATTTCATCGAAAAAATCTCCGGAGAACTAAACAAAAAGGCATTGGAAAGTTTAATAAAAAGTGGAGCCCTTGCATCTTTGGGAGCAAAACGGTCCCAATTACTCAAAGTATATGAGAAGATATTAACGAGAATTCAAAAACAACAAAAACAAAGTATAAAAAATCAGATTTCTATATTCGAGGCATTTGACGATATTACAATCTCGGAAGATGTATTGCCTGAAATACCCGAACTCCCCACTTCTCAGCTTCTTGCAATGGAAAAGGAAATGTTGGGAATATATTTAAGTGGTCATCCATTATTGGAATTTGAAACGGAATTATCTAAAAAAGTGAATTTTCACATTGGTGATAAAGTCGATGATGGTAAAATACGGGATGATATGCGAGTAACTGTAGGAGGAATTATCACTGAAATAAATACAAAAACCACTAAAAATGGCGAGATGATGGCATTTATAAAAATTGAAGATTTGACAGGAACTATGGAATGCATTGTTTTTCCTAAAATTTTCAAAAAACATAAAACACTGTTGTTTCTTGATTCGAAGGTATATATAAGTGGTAGAATTGACCATAAGGAAGACGAACTACCTAAACTCTTGGTAGAAGATTTAGTTCCTTTAGTAAAGAACATAGCAGAGGGTGTGTTGGTTTTTACCGTAACCGGCCAAGACGATATTGA
>CAYMGK010000002.1:33882-34716 GCA_964389965.1 uncultured Clostridia bacterium
CACCGCCAGACTTCCGATCACCATAGAGGCACTCAGCACAGCCACACCTACGCGGCGCACCATTTTTTTCTCATATTCATTCCTCATTTCTACGCTGCTCATAACGCTTAATGCACAGTTTGTGTATGCAACGCCTCCTCACAAACATGCTTCGCTCTTTTCATACAGTATATACTCATATAAATAAAAAAAAGTTTTTTACTCGATAAGAGGTTTAAAGTTAATGAAAATAGTTTAAATCTGCTTAGGACAAAAACTGGATTAAGAAAGTACCTGTTTTGGGATAAGTCGCTAAGTTTTTCTTTATAATACAAGGAAAAAGGGGGCCGATTATTTTGTGGACTGTAATATATATGGCCACTGATGAGGAAACAGCTTTCAAGGTTAAAACTGCAATTCAAGAGGAGGGCTTTCTTGTCAAAACAAGGGAAATCTGTAAATGCAAACAGGATTACTGTGTTGAAATACTTGTTCCTGAATCCGAAGTACAAGAGGTGCATAAAGTTATCCTCGAACAAAATTTGTAGCAGAAAGGGGAAACGCGTTCATGAACAGAATTGGTGTACTTACAAGTGGTGGTGATGCACCTGGGATGAATGCTGCCATAAGGGCAATAACCAGGAAAGCCACATTTTATAATATTGAGGTGTACGGGATTCAGAGGGGTTTTCTAGGGTTGATTAACTCAGATTTTATAAAACTTGATATCCGTTCTGTCGGTGATATTATACATCGTGGGGGGACAGTACTGCTCACCGCTAGGAGTGAAGAATTTGCGGCAAAAGAAGGTCAAAAAAAAGCCTTAAAAAACCTGAAAGCTTTTGGCATAGAAGG
>CAYMGK010000003.1:0-7427 GCA_964389965.1 uncultured Clostridia bacterium
GGAGCGAATGGGGTTCAAGAGGCCGGGGGTTCAAATCCCTCCACTCAGACCAGCTAATAATGACAAGGGTTTGAGCGAATAAACAAAGACCAAAACATAAAGCGGTCAACCGTAAACCCTTAGGTGATTATAAAAACCACTTGCTTTTAACTATATCAAAATAGTTAAGGCAGGTGGTTTTTTTGTTGATTAAATTTGCTATTCAAGATTTTATCGAAGATAGGGAATTTAAAAATCTATCATCAGAAACGATTACAGGTTACAAATGGACATTAGAGGAATTTAATGATTTTTGCCTTGAAAATGATATTACCGATACGGCGGAAATTACACCAAGTATAGTAAAAAAATATCTCATATACTGCCAAAAGAAAAAAATAATGCACCAACCAGCATTAACCACAAAATACGTAATGTCAAAACTCTATGTAACTATGTGGAAGAAATTGAGGTATATACAAAAAAACGAATCCAACAAAAAAAATGAAATATATCAAAGAAGATGTAAAAATCGAAGTATTTACGGATCACCAAATAAAACAAATGCTATCATACTACAGACGGCTTAAAAGAAGGGATTTAGGGTTTTACGTTTTTAGAAACTATACAATTATCGTTACCTTACTTGGAACGGGAATAAGATTAGGTGAATTAGTTAATTTGGAATGGAAAAATGTGGGTCTAATCAATAGAAATATGATTATTTTTGGAAAGAATAGGATTACAAGAAATATCCCAATTGCCGAAAATCTAACTAAGGAATTAGCGGAATATAAAATTTATTGCCGAAAAACGTAAAGATGCGGTAATTCTTGAAAAAGACGGCAGGTCGCTAATGGTTTTCTCCCACCATTTTCTTTTTATCCGCGGCTTCCATAGCATTAAGCACAATGTCTTCAGTACAAAAATCTGGGTCCGGGATTGAATGCACAAAAGGCTTTTCATCTTTAGGTCGGTCGATTCTGTCGTAACTTATAGGCCCTTCTATTGCGGCTAATGCCTTCCGGGTGCTATCGAGTCGTCTTTGCTCCCAGCCTAACTGTTTGCATATTTCGGCGTCTGTCATGTAACCATTTTTTCAACATCTTTCAATTTTAAAGCGACCGTTACTTTGCCCCCACGTATGGGTATAAGCGATTTTTTTTAGATACGTTTGTTTTAATTTACCAACAATCCAAGATAAGGCATATTTTTCAAAGTCTTCAGGGTTCATTTCATTTCCACGTCTTCTAGCTGCTTCCACAAGTGCAAGAAGTGCCTCACCTTGTAAGTCCTCTAGGGGTATAAAATGTATTTTATTGTAATACCACCTTGCTAACCTCATAGCCATAGGCATATTAATTGCAATTAGGTCACCGGGATCAGCCTTTTTTGCTTCTTCGTCAATTTCCCGCGAAAACTCAATTGCAGCTCTCATTTTGTAACCTCCTTATAAAAAAATTGGCCTTACATGGCAACAAAAAACCCCCCCCAATTTTTCGATTATACTTTATTTATAAAATTACACTGCCTAAGTACTAATCGAAACTGTAAGGCAAAAAGAGGATTATCGTTATTTTTGGAGAAATGTTTATTATAGAAATGGTTAGTTGGTTTTAAACACAGGTTTAAAAAGGTGATAGGGAAATGCGTCAGCATTCTGGGAAGGTAATATATTTAAGGCCTAAAAAAAAGTCGCTAATCTCAAAGTTGTATAAGCCGATGTTGTTGCTCTTTGTTGGAATTGCAGTTGTTTTTCTGTATAGAAAATTTTATTGCGGAACATATGTGGTCAGCGAAGGTATTATTAACGAAAGTATTTTTGATGATGCAATTACTATAAAAAACGAAACACCGATATTAACACCGGCATCTGGAGAAATACAATTTTTGGTAGAATCCGGTGAAAGGGTTAGGGTTGGTACCCCATTATTTATAATAACTACTGACAAAGAACAGAAGAGACTCTATCAAAAAGAAATGGCGGAAATTAATGATAAAATAGGGGCTTTACAAGATAAAACAAATAATTCACCGTCAATGTCCTTGAATATTATTAATAAATCTATATATATCACAACTAAAAAGTTGCAAGAGGCTGCAGATAACGGCGAGTTTGACCAAATAAAATTACTCCAAAATGAATTGGCAGGATTGATTAAAGAAAAAGAAAAAAAAATCAAATGCAATGAATCTAACTTAAGAATACTGAAAAAGCGATTGGAACAATTAAAAGATAAAGTAAATAAAATAGACGTCATAGTGAATGCGCCGTCGTCTGGGATAGTAAGCTTTAACATCGATGGTTTCGAGGAATTACTGGTAGCTGATAAAATCGAGGATCTTAATTTTGCTCAATTGCAGGGCATATACGAAAGTGTAAGTAATAAAAGGTCTCCTCCCAAAAATGTTAAAGCAAACCAAGCTGTCATAAAAATTATAGACAATTTCTCTTGGTATATGGCATTTGAGCTAAAAAACAAAGAGATGAAAATAGGCGAAAATTATGAACTAAAAATTAATGAAAACATAGGGATAAAGGCAAAACTCGCAAAAATCAGTGAGGATTATACCATGGGTTTTTTTTTAATTAATAGAGATTTAGAGAAACTTTTAGATCTAAGAATTGTTAAAGTTGAAATTGTTACAGGTACTTATACAGGCAAATCAATCCCTAAAACGGCTTTATTTATGAACGATGGCGAAAAAGGAGTGTATGTATCAGAGCGCAGGAAAAAGCGATTTAAACACATAGAAGTTGTAGCTGAGGACGAAAATAATGTAATTGTTAAAGGATTAAATTTAGGGGATAAGATTTTATTGAAATGAGAGGAGATTATATTGATTTCGATAGAACGTAATATTAAAGACATTAGATATAAAATAAAAACTGCGGCGGAAAAATCAGAAAGAAATCCCGATGATATACAATTGGTTGCGGTTACAAAAGGGTTTCCACCGGAAATAGTTCAAAAGGCTGTGGACAGTGGCCTTAAACTAATAGGAGAAAATAGGGTTCAAGAGGCTAGTGCCAAAATTAAATTAGTAAAAGGCAGTGTAAAATGGCATTTAATAGGCCATTTGCAAAGAAATAAGGTTAAAACTTCGGTCAATATGTTTTCTATGATTCAGTCTGTAGATAGACTGTCGTTAGCTGAAGAAATACAAAAAAGAGCTGAACGCATAGAAAAAAGGATAGATGTATTGGTTCAAGTCAATATAGGCGAGGAAAAAACAAAATATGGAGTAGGTCCTGCCGATGTGGAATCTTTCATTAAGAAAATTGCATTGTTCCCAAACATCAGGGTGAAAGGTTTAATGGCAATTCCACCGTTTAAACAAAATCCCGAAGAAGTAAGACCATATTTCAAACACTTAAAGGACATCTTTGAAAACATAAAACAAAATCAAATTAAAAACGTAAAAATGGATTATTTGTCCATGGGAATGAGCAATGATTTTGAAGTGGCCATAGAAGAAGGGGCAAATATGGTGAGAATAGGTACCGGCATTTTTGGAACTAGGGCAAAATAATTGCAAGAAGGGGATATAGTATGATTGGAAAAACATTTAAAAAAGTGTTGTATTTTCTGGGCATTGAAGATGAGATGCCACAAGAACGTGATGAAATCGGGCAAAAATCGTATACTTCCCGATCTGAGCAAAAAACCCTAGGGAGAGTAATCAATATCCACCAAGCAAGTAAAAATAAAATGATAATATTTAAACCACGTTCTTTCGAGGAAGTTCGTGGAATAACAGATGAAGTAAAAAACCGAAGGGCAGTTATTGTAAATTTCGAAAGAACCGATAAAGATAATGCGAAACGGATTTTGGACTTTTTGTCCGGCAGTGTTTATGCTCTAAATGGATCTGTAAAAAGGATTGGGCCCGGCATATTTTTATTTGTACCTGATAATATTGATGTTGCTAATGCGGAAGTGGAGGAAAACAGATACAAACCGTCCCTAATTTCAAAGCAAGAGGTGTAATGATTTGCTATTATCAATAATTAACACATTGTTCCAGTTTTTTTATTTCATGATTATTTTACGAGTGATTTTGTCTTATCTTCCCAGACCTATAAATCCGAATATTTCTAGGTTTATTTATCAAATAACAGAGCCCGTGTTGGTTCCGTTCAGGGCTGCACTGGAGTTGTTTATACCTAGAGGTACAGGACATTACCTGGATTTTTCACCTTTGTTTGCCCTAGTTTTTCTAAATTTTTTTAGAAGGATTGTCATAAGAATTTTATTAGCAGCCCTGCATTAAGGAGATGATTGAATTGGATATTTCGCCTTTGGAAATTCAAAAAAGAGAATTTGGAAATGCTATACGAGGCTACAATAAAACAGAAGTAGATGAATTTATAGATAGACTTTTGCAAAGTTATGAAAGTATTTATAAAGAAAATAAAAATTTAAAAGAACGAATATTATTATTGGAGGAAAAAGTTCAGAGTTACAAAGAAATTGAAACCACTTTAAAAAACACCTTGGTTTTGGCGGAAAAGACCGCAGAAGAGGTCAAAAATAATGCTCAAAAAGAAAGAGAGACAATCTTAAAAAAGACCCTTCTAAGGGCAGAAAAAATCTTGCAAAGGGCAGAAAAAAAACAAAATCAAATTACTGATAAAAATGAAGAATTAAGGCGACAGTTTTATTTATACAAGACAAGGTTCAAAAACTTTCTCCAGTCTCAATTGGATTACCTAGATGCTACTGAACTTGATATGTTTAAAAACAACGATCCTTTGATACACGATTTCATGCCTGAAGTGGCGGTGGCTGATGATAAGGAGATGTATCAAAAAGAGAATAACGATCAACAAATAGCCAAAATCGAAGAAATTAATGATGAAGTGGAATAATTATAGTGACTTTTCACGGATTATTAGCAATACTGTAAAAGTCCAGTTAAACTTGCAGTGTTTCTTAAAACAAAAGATTGAGACAATAGATGATTTTGCCTATGTGAATTCACTTCTTTTACAGGAATAAAAAGAATATAGCTGGACAAATTACTTTCAGAGGTAAATTATATGAACGAGAAAAAAAGCCTTTCTGAATTAAGTCGCAAAATCGACGAATTATCTGTAAGGCTTGAAAAACTAAAACTTGCAGAATACCTTGAGGTCCTGCGAAACCCCAGAAGGTTATTATATGTTAATTTTTTAGGGGGTATTGCAAGGGGTTTTGGGATGGCTATTGGGTTCACCCTTTTAGGCGCTTTTGTAATTTACATTCTTCAGCGAATAGTGGTTTTAAAACTACCCGTTATTGGAACTTTTATTGCAGATATAATTGAAATTGTACAAAAACAACTTGCTATACGCTAGTATAATTCCCTACTTTAAGGAGGTCAGTATTTGTATCAAAAACATTTTAAAATTGAACTTGAAAAATTAAAAGTCAAGCTTGAAAAGCAACTTATGGATCTGACGAAAAGAGGTTTTCAACCTTTAAAAGAATCTATAAGTGAGCTTTCTGGATATGATAACCATCCTGCCGACTTAGGTGCTGAAACTTTTGAAAGGTCTAAGGACCTTGGATTAAAAAACAATACTAAAGCCATACTCGAAAAGGTCAACCATGCACTTGAAAGAGTAAGTACCGGGACTTATGGAGTATGTGAAAAATGCGGGGAAGCTATAGAAACAGATAGACTGCAAATCTTGCCATATACAGCCTTTTGCGCAGATTGTAAAATGTCAAAAGAAGAACAATATAGCCATAGGGAACGGCCCCTTGAAGAAGAGGTGCTTAAATATCCTTTTAGTCGAAGCTTTTTTGATGGTACTGATAAAGTGGAATATGATGGAGAAGATGCGTGGCAGGATGTAGCACAGTATGGAACGTCAAGCGGCCCACAAGATGTACCTGAAGCGATAGACAACTCCAAAGCCTATATAGATTCGGACGAAGTACACGGGGCAGTAGAGAAATGTGAAACTATTGCCCGTGAAGTAGAATCTAATAAAACAAATAAAGAAAGACATAGAAAATAATACCTCCTAGGAGGTATTATTTTGCATTGAAGTTATAAACTAGGTATTATATAATTGATAATAAAAATAAAGCATGGATCCTAGGGGGTAATTATTTTGTACTTTGTTGTAGCTATTATAGTTTTATTTATAGATATTGCAACAAAACATTTAGTCCAACACACTATGAAACCATATGAGTCAGTTCCAGTTTTGAATAATATTTTTCATATTACATATGTACAAAATACAGGGGCGGCTTTCAGCATTTTAAAAGGTAAGACTCTTTTTTTTACGGTGGTTTCCTTTATAGCTGTATTACTAATTATATTTATATTGATTCAATACCCATTCAAAGCAAAAATATACGGCGTTGTTACGGCTATGGTTCTCGGAGGGGCCATGGGAAATCTCGTAGATAGGTTAAGATATGGATATGTTGTGGATTTTCTAGATTTTCGAATTTGGCCGGTTTTTAATGTGGCTGATTGTGCTATAGTTGTAGGTGTCCTTGTGCTAGTGTATCTTATTGTTTTTGATCCAAAGCTCATATAATAAAAACAGGAGGAGAAAATTTGGGGGATAAGCACATATTAACAGTAACGCAAGAGGATGAAGAAAGGCGATTAGACATTTTTTTAGCGAAAAAATTTCAGCATTCTAGAAGCTTTTTCAAAAAAGGAATATTGGATGGTTGGGTAAAAGTCAATGGGATTGTAACAAAACCCAGTTATAATTTACAACAAAATGATAAAATAGCAATAGTTTTTCCGAAAGTTTCACAACCTTCTTTAGAACCTGAAAACATACCTTTAAATATTATCTTTGAAGACCAAGACATCATAGTGGTTAACAAACCCAAAGGTATGGTGGTTTATCCTGCTGTGGGGAACCATTCAGGTACATTGTTGAATGCTTTACTTAATCATACAAAAAACTTGTCTACTAAAAGTGGACCAATGAGGCCCGGTATAGTACATCGACTTGATAAAGATACCTCAGGTGCAATCATTATAGCAAAAAGTAATAAAGCATATATAAATATTGCACAGCAATTTAAAAACCGAGAAATTAAAAGGGTATATCGGACTCTAGTTTGGGGTCAGATTCGAGAAGACAAGGCCACAATAACCGCACCCATTAGAAGACATCCAAAAAAACGAGTAAAGATGCAGGTGGCCTCAAAAGGTTCTAGAGAAGCTATTACATATTTTACGGTAATCGAGAGGTTTGATGAGTTTACCTTCCTCGAAGTCACTATTGAAACCGGTAGAACGCATCAAATACGGGTTCATATGCAGTACATAGGCCACCCAGTTGTTGGTGACCTTTTATATTCTAGGAGAAAAATACCATTTGCAACTACAGGTCAGATCCTCCATGCTTATAAACTTGGCTTCCGTCATCCAGATACAGACAAATATATGGAATTCATTGCACCAATGCCTTGTGATATGAC
>CAYMGK010000003.1:7437-30638 GCA_964389965.1 uncultured Clostridia bacterium
TGACTTCCATATTAAATATTTTGGGAAATAAAAAAAGGTGGGGTTGAGATGAAAGAAAAAGCACATATAATGGATGAGCAGGCAATAAGTCGTGCTTTAATTAGAATTAGCCATGAAATTATTGAGAAAAACAAGGGGGTGGAAAATCTAGCAATAATAGGAATTAGGCGTAGGGGAATCCCGTTAGCCAGGAGGTTGGCCGATTATATTTCTTCTAATGAGGGAGTGGAAGTACCTGTAGGTATTTTAGATATAACCCTTTACCGCGATGACTTATCGAGTTTGGCTTCTCAGCCTATAGTACACAAAACCGAAATACATTTTAATATCACGGGCAAAAGACTTATTCTGGCAGATGATGTGCTGTATACCGGCAGGACCGCAAGAGCTGCTCTTGATGCCTTGTCGGATTTAGGACGAGCCAAGACAATACAGCTTGCGGTGTTAATAGATCGAGGGCATAGGGAATTGCCTATAAGGCCGGATTTTGTTGGTAAAAATGTACCAACATCAAGGGAGGAAATAGTGGAAGTCAAACTAAAAGAGGTAGATGGAGAAGATAATGTTTTGATATTAAAACGCTAATTTTTTTAAAATACTCTTTTCCGGCGTTACATATATGGTTTTTTGGTGGTAATAAATTACAAAGCCGGGTCTTGCCCCTTTGGGTTTCTTAACATGTCGTACAAATGTATAATCCACCGGTACATTGCTACTATTTCGGTCTTTACTAAAGTAAGCAGCTAAACTGGCAGCCTCTGCTACTGTAATGTTACTCACGGTTTTTCCCTGACCCTCAATTATAACATGCGAACCAGGTACATCCCTAGCATGTAGCCAAATATCATCTGGTTTTGATTTTTTAAAAGTAAGCTCATCATTCTGCCTATTATTTTTCCCAACTTTTATAAATGTACCATCCGAGGATTTAAATTGCAATGGTTTTGATTTCTGGCTTCTCCGATTTTCCTTCTTATGAATCTTAATATAATTTTGGGCCTGAAGTTCTTGTTGAATTTCCAATAGATCTCCTATAGTGTTACTGTGTTCAATATTCACCAAGGAACTTTCTAAGTAATCTATTTCCATAAGTATATTTTTCAGTCTTGTTTCCATATTTTTCTTCGAGGATTTAAGCTGTTTATACTTTTTGAAATATATTTGTGCATTGTGGGCGGCGGAAAGCTCCCTGTTTAAGGGGATTGTAATCTTTTTGCCGAAATTATAATAGTTTGGAAGTCTAGTAAAACTTTGGCCGAGCCGTACGCGGTATATATTAGCAGATAAGATCTCACCCCACAATCTATACTTTTCTATATCAGATACTTTAACAGCCCTTTTTTTGAGATGAATTAAATTTTGATTTAATTTATTAATTTGTTTTTTCACTTCGGTCCTTACACGATTTTTAATTGTATTAATAGCTAAAATCATATCTTTACGTGTGTAAAAAAAATCGACTGCATTATTTATCGTAAAATTGGGGAGAGCTTGTTGCTTTTTATAGTAATACATTTCAAACACCCAAAAATCTGCAGGTTCCTTGGAGTCACTGCTTAAATAAACCTTGGGATTAAAGTTGTTTAATATTAAATTTTTTTTGAGCTCCACTAAAACCTTCGCTAATTTTCGCACTTCAAAACTATCAAGAGATGCAATAGGCATTTCATGATCTATTTTTGTTCTTAAGGCGGTTTCCTGAGCTGCAATCCCGGAGAATCCTGCAAAATTATCCAAAATCCACCTACTTAGGGTCTTTTGGCTTTGAGTCGTGACCGTTTCTTTAATTGCAGCCTCAATAAAACCATCTTTAACTGATATCAGATCAATCTTTTGTTTAGAAGGTGGGTAAACGTATGTTTTTCCCGGAAGTACTTCTCTAAAGCGATTAACTTCAGAACTTATCCGCTTTATTGAATCTATTATAGTGTTGTTTTTCAAACTCAACAATACTATATTGCTATGTCTGCCCATAATTTCAGCAATTAATTTGTATTCTACAGGTTGCATATATTCGTCAGTATTATGTATTACTATTTCTACAATGCGGTCTAAGCCTTTCTGGGTAATTGATACTATTCTTCCCCTGATAAGATGCTTTCTAAGAAGCATGCAAAACATTGGGGGTTTGGATGGGTTTTTTATTGTTTTGTCTGTCAAATGTATTCTGCAGTTTAAAGAATCGGCAGATAATAAAAGCTTATATTCCTGACGGTTGCGGCGTATAAAGAAAATAAGTTCGCTCTTACTAGGTTGATTTACCCTACTTATACGGCCTCCTAATAAATATTCTTTTAATTCGTAAATCACTCCATATAATGCTATTCCATCAAAAGGCATAAAAAGACTTACCTCCCTATTGTGTTTAAGTATAACATAGAGTTAGTTTTTTTAAAGGGTTTAAAAATCCCGTCTTGTAAAATAATTAATTGCACTCCAATAAATCCACAGTATTATACAAGGATAGTTTTTAGGGATGTGTTTGACTTCTTTAGAGAACCCCTTGAAAGCCACTGTTTGATTTTGTTGTTTTTAATATAATTCAATGATATAATAATCTAGACAACTGCTGAGGGGATAAGGTTTATTCATAGTTTAATAGATTGGTTACAAACTATTCGAAATTAAAGGGGTATATTATGATTAAAAGCATGACTGGTTATGGTCGTGGTGAAAACCAGGATAAATATCATTGGGTTGTAGAGGTTCGCTCTATTAACCATAGATTTTTTGATATCTTCATTAGATTGCCGAAGCCCTGGCTTTTTTTAGAAGATAAAATAAAAAAACTCATAAGAAAGAAAATAACTCGAGGGAAAATTGATGTCTATGTTAAAATACATGATGAAAATTTGCCAGTGGATATTAAAATTGACAAAACCCTCGTTTCACATTACCATAAGAAGTTAGTAGAATTAAAACGAAATATTGGATTTGAGGGCCCTATTTCTTTGTCATTACTTTCATTGCTACCTGATGATGTATTTACTTTTGAGAAAGACTGTACTACAGAAGAGGAACTATGGGAATCTTTAGCCCCGGCCCTTGACAAAGCAATTGAGGACCTAGTAAAAATGCGTATAAAAGAAGGTGAAAATCTTTTTAAGGATCTTAATACAAGACTTGAAATAATTAAAAACAAAGCAAAACTCATAAATGAACGTGCGGGTGTTGTCCCTATAGAGTATAAAAAAAGGCTTATAAACAACTTACAAAAACTTCGTGACGATATTTCATTTGATCAGGAAAAAATCGAGGCAGAGGTAGTATTATTTGCAGAAAGAGCTAACATAACTGAAGAAATAGTAAGATTGCAAAGCCATCTTATACAGATGATGAGACTGATGCATTCAAAGGGTTCTGTAGGAAAAAAACTAGACTTCATAGCCCAGGAAATGTTACGTGAAACGAATACAATAGCAGCCAAAGCATCTGATTATTATATATCTAAAGAGGTTATTGAAATAAAAAGTGAGCTAGAAAAAGTGCGCGAACAAATTCAAAACATTGAGTAAAATACTAGGAGGTTTTAACATGGATATTAAGCTTGTTAATATTGGATTTGGAAATATAGTATCGGCTAATCGCATAGTAGCTATAGTTAGTCCGGAGTCGGCCCCCATAAAGCGAATTATTCAGGAGGCCCGCGATCAAGGAATGCTCATAGATGCTACATACGGCCGTAGAACTCGTGCAGTTATAATAACTGACAGTGATCATGTCGTTTTGTCGGCAGTTCAGCCTGAAACAGTTGCTCACCGCTTAAGTGGTGGCAAAAATGAAATTGGAGAAGGGGAAGAGACCAAAGAGGAATAGAGGAATATATAACATGAGTGAACTAGGTATATTAATTGTAGTATCAGGTCCTTCTGGAGTGGGTAAAGGAACACTATGCGATATTTTAATCAAAAGGATTAAAAGGCTTTTTCTTTCTATATCGGCTACTACAAGGCCACCAAGAAAAGGCGAGATCAATGGAGTCGACTATGTTTTTATGAGCCACAAAGGCTTTGAAGATAATATAAAAAAGGGCCTATTTCTCGAATGGGCCAAGGTATATGGTAACTATTATGGAACACCGAAGGACATGGTTTTTAAACAGCTTAACAAGGGCAATGATGTTATTTTGGAAATAGATATTCAAGGTGCAGCTCAGGTTAAGCGAAAGTACCCAGAGGGCATCTTTGTATTTATATCACCACCCAATATACAAGAATTGAAAAATCGCATTATAAAAAGGGGCAGTGACAGTCAAAAATCCATTGAATCACGGCTGAAATGTGCCAGGATTGAAATGGAAGCATCTCATAATTATGATTATATTATAATAAATGATGATTTGGACAAAGCAGTATTATTATTTCAGTCAATTGTACTGGCTGAGAAATGTAAAATATCCAGAAATAGTAGAATAATTGAAGCGATCATAGGGGGAATAAAGTAATGATATACCCATCGATAGATTCTCTTTCAGATAAATTTGATAGTAAGTATACTCTTGCTGTAGCCTCCGCCAAGCGGGCTCGCCAATTGGTTGAAGGTGCTCAAAAGCTCGTAGATGTAAAAACAAATAAGCCGGTTTCTATTGCATTGTTTGAGCTTGAAGCTGAAAAGATAAAGATTGAATAGCGCAAAATTTGGGTCTGTGAGGTGTATGCCATGCTTAAAAACAAGATGGTAATCTTGGGGGTTACTGGAAGCATAGCGGCATTTAAGGCGGTGGGACTTACAAGGCTATTAAGAAAAGCCGGTGCAAGCGTTCAGGTTGTTATGACAAAAGCCGCATGTGAATTTGTAAAACCGCTGACTTTTCAAGTTTTGTCTCAGCATCCTGTGGTCACAGATATGTTCAGAGAACCACCTTCTTGGGAAGTAGATCATATTGAATTAGCTGATAAGGCCGATATTTTTTTGGTAGCGCCTGCTACAGCAAATATCATAGCGAAATTAGCTACAGGGATTGCCGATGATATACTAACTGCCACATTGCTTGCCACAAAATCCAAAAAAATTATTGTACCTGCCATGAATGTGAATATGTATGAAAATCCTATAACACAGCGAAACATAAAACGCTTAAGAGAAAACGGCTTTATTCTCTTAGAGCCTGCTGAAGGAGAGTTAGCTTGCGGGTATAGTGGAAAGGGTAGGTTTCCGGAAACAAAGTGTATAGTTGAACAAATTAAAAATATTTTAGGCAAACAGGGTATTTTCAAAAACAAAAAGTTTTTAATAACCGCAGGACCTACTAGAGAACCGATTGATTCGGTAAGGTTTATTACCAATTACTCTTCAGGTAAGATGGGCTATGCTTTAGCAAGAAAAGCTATCCTGCGTGGAGCAGATACTATTTTGATTTCTGGTCCAACAGACCTGGACCCTCCTTTGGGTTTAGGTGAATATATCCAAATTCAAACAGCCCAAGAGATGTTAAAAGCTGTTCTAAAATATTATTCCAAAGTCGATGTAGTCATAAAATCTGCAGCGGTAGCGGATTTTTCTCCTAAACATTTTGAAACTGCAAAGATAAAAAAGCAAAACTTTAATATGATGATAGAGCTTAAGAAAAACCCCGATATATTACAAAAATTGGGAACTAAAAAGAAACATCAAATACTTGTGGGCTTTGCGGCTGAAACAAGTAATATTATAGCAAATGCCCAGGAAAAAATGAAAAACAAGAACCTTGATTTTATTGTGGCAAATGATCTAACAATGGAAGGGGCGGGCTTCGCGGAAGATACAAATGTTGCAAGAATTCTACATAAAGACGGCAGGATCGAGGTATTTCCAAAGTTGCTAAAAGAAGATTTGGCTGATGAGATCTTAGATAGGATTCACACATATTTACAAGGTCAAAGGCATTAAAGGTTTTATTGTTTAAGGGGGAGGGTTTTTTGGCTGTTACTGTTTCTGTGGCGGTGGATGTAAGACATCCAAATGCCAAAAAAGAATATACTTATCTTGTTCCAGAGACTTTGGCCCCCTCGATAAGCATAGGTGATCTAGTTTACGTTCCTTTCAATAACATTAAAGTGTCTGGTGTGGTCACACATTCTTTTAATTACATAGATAAAACTGCAAATTACGAACTTAAAGAAGTTATTAGTAAAAAAGCCATATCACTTCCGAAAGACCTTGTTAAACTTGCGAGGACACTATCCAAATACTACGGTGCACCAATCATAGATTTTTTAAAACTTATGCTTCCACCAAAAGTAAGTGTAAAAAAAGAGTTAGTTTTTTTTGCATGCTCTGATGATGTCAAAATATCTGGAAGAGCATTCAACCAAAAACGGATATTTGAGTTTTTAAAAGATAATAGTAATGTTACGGCACGCTATATAGCGGATAATTTAAGGATGCCCGTTTCTTCAGTAAGATCGGCTTTAGCAGCTTTAATTAAAAAAGAAATTATCTGTAGGAATTATCAGGCAATCAGAAGAAAACCTATACTTATAAGTAATGTAAAGCAAAACAAACAGATAGAACTGACCAATGAACAACAAAAAGCTTTAGAGGAAATCACTAAAAACTATTATAACAAAAAAAACACTACTCTCATCTATGGTGTTACAGGTAGTGGAAAAACTGAGGTTTATATCCGAGTAATAGAAAAAGTATTGCTTGCGGGAGAAAAGGCTATTGTATTAGTGCCTGAAATCTCCCTAACTTTGCAAATGCTATCTGCATTTCGAAGCCGTTTTCCCGGGAAGACTGCGATTTTGCATAGCAAACTTTCACAAGGGGAAAGATTTGATGAGTGGAACAGAATAAATTCCGGCGAGGCATCTGTTATATTAGGGGCAAGATCCGCTATATTTGCACCTGTAAAAAACTTAGGTGTCATTATAATTGACGAAGAACATGAAACATCATACAAAAACGGGGAACATCCCTATTATGATGCACGAACAATCGCGAAATTTAGGGCAAAAAAGAGTAACGCCATGTTGGTTTTAGGTAGTGCTACTCCTTCGGTGGAATCCTTTTATAAGGCTGCTACTAAGGAATATTTACTTGTTAAGTTGGTAAGAAGGGTTTCAGGGCGACTACTACCTAAAATGGAAATAATAAATATGAAGAAAGAATTAAAGACAGGAAATCGCCACATTTTTAGTCGAAAGTTACTGGCAGGTATAAAAAAAGCCCTTGAACAGAAAAAACAAGTAATACTTTTTTTAAATCGCAGGGGCTATTCAACCTTTGTAATCTGTCGCGACTGCGGTTTTGTGTTAAAATGCAAATACTGTGATATATCTTTGACATATCACTTTGAAGATAAAAGTGCAAAATGTCATTATTGTGGTTATAGTGTAAAAGCCCCTGATATTTGCCCTGAGTGCAAAAGTAAAAATATAAGATACTTTGGGGCGGGAACAGAAAAAGTGGAACAAGAAATAAAAAGATTTTTTCCCGGATATACTACACTTCGAATAGACTCAGATACTACTTCCAAAAAGGGTTCCACCGAAAAATTGCTTCAAAATTTTAAAAAAGGCGCTTCGCAAATATTGGTAGGTACTCAAGTGGTGGCTAAAGGTCTTGATTTTCCTAATGTTTCTCTTGTCGGTGTGATAAGTGCAGATACAGTCCTTAATTTTCCGGACTTTAGGTCTGGTGAGCGGACTTTTCAATTGATAACTCAAGTGGCAGGTAGAGCAGGTAGGGGAGATACTCCAGGTATCGTTTATGTGCAAACTTATGCACCCGAAGCATTTGCTATAAAGGCCGCCTGTGGTTTTGATATAACAAGTTTTTATCAAGAAGAACTTAGAGCCCGCCGCAAAGCTTTTTACCCACCGTTTTGTTATATGTTAAATATTATGTTTAAAGGTTGTAATGAAAAATTAGTTAAAAAAGAGGCTGAAAAGACAAGAAAATTATTAGGGAAAAATTTTAGCAATAATACAGTAATATACGGTCCTGTGCCTGCACCTAAATCAAAAATCAAACAAAATTATAGATACAACATATTATTAAAAAGCAAACAAACACAAACTTTAGTAAATGTCTGTGAGTATATGCAAGTATTGAATATAAGTAGACAAGTATATATTGCATGGGACATGGAACCACAGGATTTAATGTAGGAGGAAATTGCAATGGCCTTGAGGGAAATTAGAAAATATGGTGATGAGATCCTAAGAAAAAAAGCTCGAAAAGTCAAAGTGTTTGACCAACGTTTACACACCCTTATATGCGACATGTTTGAGACTATGAAAAATGCAGACGGTGTAGGTTTGGCGGCACCCCAAGTGGGCATATTAAAAAGGGTAATGGTTGTAGATTTAGGAGAGGATCAAATTGAATTAATTAATCCTGTGATTATGGAAAGTGAAGGGGAAATAATCGGGCCTGAGGGGTGTTTAAGTATCCCCGGTATTGTCGGTGAAGTTCCAAGACCTAAAAAGGTTAAATTAAAAGCACAAGACAGATGGGGAAAGTCTTTTGAATTGGAAGGGGAAGGTCTATTGGCACGTGCTTTTTGTCATGAAGTAGATCATTTGGATGGGAAGCTCTTTGTAGATAAGGCTATAAGATTTCTTGAGCCTGATAATGAGGGATAAAATGAGAACTATATTTATGGGTACACCTGAATTTGCTGTTATACCACTTGAAATGCTAATAAAAGCCAAGACGAATATTGTGGCGGTAGTTACACAGCCGGATAGACCTGTCGGTAGAAAACGTAAAATTACCCCTCCGCCGGTTAAAACACTATCGCGCAGATATGATATTCCTGTTTACCAGCCCCCAAAGATTAAAACTGCGGATTTTATTGATACGCTGATTTCCTTAAAACCCAAGTTAATTATAGTTGTTGCTTATGGTCAAATATTATCTCGGCAAATACTTGAAATTCCTAGGATTGGTTGTATTAATGTACATGCTTCACTACTTCCGAAGTATCGAGGAGCATCACCTATTCAGTGGGCTATTATAAATGGTGAAGAAACAACTGGTGTCACAACAATGTGGATGGACGAGGGCCTGGACACCGGGGATATCTTTTTACAAAAGCAAATAGCCATAAAGCCTAACTGGTCAGCATTGGACTTATCTAAGAAGTTATCGCGGTTAGGTGGAGATCTTTTACTTAAGACCCTTTCATGTATAAAGTCCGGAAATCTGATTCGAAAACGTCAAGATAATAAAAAGTCGACTTATGCTCCAATGCTGAAAAGGGAAGACGGGTTAATAGATTGGTCAAAAAGTGCTTACGAAATTTGCAATCTTATAAGAGGTACATATCCTTGGCCTGGTGCGTATACCTTTAAAGACGGGCGCCGGCTCAAGATTTTGGAAGCAAAACCGTACTTATCAAAAAAAGCACATGCCCCCGGTAAGTTTATGGGTATAGTAAAAAACAAAGGTTTTCTTGTGGGCACAGGTGATGGCAGTGTTCTTGTGATTAAACTTCAAAGAGCCGGTGGAAGACGGATGAAAGCAATGGAGTATTTAGCCGGTCATAACATGAAAGAAGGAGATTCCTTTGCAAATATTCCTCCAAAATAGGGAAACTATAAAAAACAAAAAAAGAGTTTTTATAGGCTTGCTTTCTATTAGCATTCTACTGATTTTTGGAATGATATTGGCGGGAATCCTCATTTATTATAATAGATTTGGGTATTGGTATCGACATATATTGTTAGTTTTAATAACTACGCTAGCTTTGTTCCTGTTAATTGTGAGCATGGGATTAACCAGTGCTGTTATGACTTTATGGAATGTAAAAACTTTTTTTGGCCTTGAAAGCTTTATGACTTCTTCATTAAATATCCTTTTTCCACTGGCACTTGCTTTGGGTAAGTTCTTGCATATACCTAAGGATGTCATCCAAAGTTCCTATATCGAAGTGAACAATAAATTACTTAAAAGTAGATGCTTTCAGATAAAACCAAAAAACATACTTGTGCTAGCTCCACACTGTTTGCAGAAGTGGGATTGTCCCTATAAGGTTACATCTAAAGTATCTAATTGTCGACACTGTGGGCGATGTGATATAGATGGTCTTTTAAAAATATCCAAAACATATGGTGTAAAACTGGCAGTAGTGACTGGTGGCACTTTAGCTAGAAAGATTGTAATTGACAACAAACCAAAAGCCATCGTTGCTATAGCATGTGAAAGGGACTTGACTGAGGGTATTCTTGACACAAACTCACTGCCTGTAATGGGGGTCCTGAATATACGGCCTGAAGGACCATGTAAAAATACAAAAGTTGATCTAAGTGAAGTAACTAAAGCCATTGAATTTTTTTTGTACGGAAAGGGGTTATAAATTTGGTCAACCCCAGGGAAATAGCAATATCTATATTGGTAAAAACCCAAGCAGGGTTATATGCCAACATTATTTTGAATCGATATCTGACCCCAAATATTTCCAGAAAAAACAGGGCATTGATCACGGAGCTAGTCAATGGAGTTATAAAAAACAGATTTAGGCTAGACCACATAATAACACATTTCTCCAAGGTAGGGTTATCCAAGATTTCACCTTTTACGAAAAATGCTATAAGATTAGGTCTTTACCAAGTTTTTTTTCTGAAAAAGATACCGGATTTTGCTGCAGTTAATGAATCAGTTACTTTAGTAAAAAAGTATGAAGGGGAAAGGGCAGCGGGCTTTGCCAACGCTATTTTAAGAAACGCCCTTAGAAAAAAAGATAAAATAACATACCCAAATAGAAAAATAGAATTAGGAAGGTATTTGTCTACCTATTATTCTTTTCCCCGTTGGCTTATTGATAGGTGGCTAAAACTTTTTGGGGCGGATTTTACTGAGGGATTATGCAAAGCATTTAACGAGCGACCGAAGTTGTGCATAAGAGTAAATACATTGCGCATTGATACAATGAAGTTAAAACAACAATTATCTGATGAAGGTGCTTTAGTATCACAGGGTAATTTGGCGCAAGAGGCTTTGTATGTTTTAAAATCCCCTCCAATAACTCAATTAAAAAGTTTTATCGAAGGGTTGTTTACTCCACAAGATGAAAGCTCAATTATAGCATCTTTAGCATCAGGTGTAAAAAGAAATGAAAGAGTATTAGATGTTGCAGCGGCACCAGGAGGCAAAGCAACACATATGGCCGCCATAATGCAAAATAAAGGTGAAATTATTGCTTGGGATATTCACTCACATAGAATAAAACTTATAGAACAAAACTGCATACGTTTAAAAACGACTATTGTCAAGCCGAAAATAAAAAATGCGAAAACTCCTGAAAAAAAGCTGTATAATGTATTTGATAAAGTTGTTATCGACGCCCCTTGTTCCGGACTTGGCGTTATTCGTCGAAAACCAGATATAAAATGGTCTAAAAAGCTTAAGGACATACAGGCTTTAAAAAAAGAACAAGCCCAGATACTTGAAGTGTGCTCAAGATATGTAAAACCCGGTGGGATTTTAATTTATAGTACATGTAGCATAGATCCGGAGGAAAATGCAAATATTGTCAGTGCTTTCATCAGAAAAAATCAGCACTTTATATATGATGATTTAAGACCATATTTACCGAAAAAACTTCATAAAGATATAAACAAACCGTATGGTCATATAACACTATATCCCAACATCCATGGCACTGACGGTTTTTTTATTGCACGATTAAAAAAAATTACAAATTAAGGGGATATTAATGGAAAAAACCAACTTAAAGGGTTTTACTTTAACTCAAATGGAAGACTTCTTAAGAAAAATAGGTGAGCCCAAGTATAGAGCTAAACAGATTTTTAGATGGATATATAATAAAGGGCTAACTAAATTTAAAGAAATGACGGATTTACCGGAAAGTTTAATAAATAGACTTCAAGAGATTGCCTTTATAAACGAAGTTAAAATATACAAAAAGCAACAATCAAAAATAGATGGAACTGTAAAATACGCTATTTTATTGGAAGACGGTCATATAGTGGAGACAGTTAAGATGCAATATTCATTTGGGACTACAGCCTGTGTTTCAAGTCAAATAGGCTGTTCAATGGGTTGTGCTTTTTGTGCCTCTGGGGAAGAAGGTATAGTGCGGGACTTGTCTTGGAGTGAAATGGCAGACCAAATTCTTGCAATACAGGAAGATTCAAATACAAAAGTCCGAAGAGTTGTTGTAATGGGAAGCGGTGAACCGCTATTAAATTTCGATGAGTTGATGCGATTTTTAAAACTTATGAACTCTACCCTGACCTTCAATGTAAGCCTTAGAAGATTGACAGTATCCACTTGTGGGATTGTTCCGGGAATTATTCGCCTTGCGAATACTGGTATGCCAGTAACCTTGGCAGTATCTTTGCACGCCCCAAATGATGCAATAAGAAGTAGCCTTATGCCAATTAATAGGCGCTATCCAATCTCACAATTGTTAGATGCATGTAAATATTATATAATGAAAACAAAAAGGCGCATAACTTTTGAATATGTTATGATTTCAAATATAAATGATACGAAAGAGTGTGCTATTGGACTATCAGACCTACTGAATGGTTTTTTATGTCATGTCAACCTAATTCCGATTAACCCGGTAAAAGGCAGATATTTCAAAAAAAGCAATCCTACACAGGTAAAAAAATTTAGAGAAATACTTGTAAGTAAAGGTATTTCTACGACTATACGTAGGGAAATGGGAAACGATATCAAGGCGGCTTGTGGCCAATTAAAGCAAAGTCTATAAATGGGGTGAGTTGATGATTGGTGTAGCAAAAAGTGATATAGGAAAGGTCAGGCTAAACAATGAGGATGCATTTTACATACCGCGGAAGGGTAGTGGTTTACCCGAATTATACATTGTTGCCGACGGAATGGGCGGGCACCAAGGTGGAGAGGTTGCAAGTAAAACAGCGGTTAAAGAAGTGTCGACCTACATAAACAACCACCTTACTAATAATACTGACATCAAATATGCAAAAAAGACTCTTGAATCGGCGATAATTAATGCCAACAACAAGATTCATTCATTATCATTAAAAGAGGATGAACTATATGGTATGGGAACAACAATAACAATTGCTTTGTTCCATAATAAATGCCTATGTATAGGTCATGTAGGGGATAGCCGTGCATATCGAATTAGAAAAAATCATATTGAGCAGCTGACAGAAGACCATTCCCTTGTATGGCAATTAATGGAGCAAGGACGTATAACTGTAGAAGAAACTAAAACACATCCTATGAAAAATGTAATAACGAAAGCCTTAGGCACCGATGAAAGTCTAAAGCCTGATATTTTAGAATTTGAGATAAAAAATAATGATATAATTATTTTGTGTAGTGATGGTTTAACAAATATGCTTGATAATGTCAGCATTAAAAATATCGTCAACGATTTGAATCCGGAGCAAGCCGTTTCAAAACTAATAGAGGAGGCAAATTTAAAAGGTGGGGAAGATAATATTACTGTAGCCATAATCATCGTAGACAAGGTGGGGATGTGAAGAATATGGTGGGAAAAACTTTAGGAAGTAGATATACGATTTTAGAGGAAATTAGTGGTGGAGGCATGGCTGTTGTCTATAAAGCACGGTGTAATTTACTTAATAGGATCGTAGCTATAAAAGTCCTAAAATCGGAATATGCAGGTGATGAGGATTTTGTTAGACGATTCAGGAGGGAAGCACAAGCTGCGGCAAGTTTATCACATTCAAATATAGTCGGGATTTACGATGTGGGTGAAGAAGGGGATATATACTATATAGTTATGGAATATGTTGCCGGAAGTACTTTAAAAGAACTTATAAAACAAAGATCTCCGATACCGCCTGTGGAGGTAATTGAAATGGGTTTTCAAATATGTGATGCCCTGGAATGTGCTCATAAGAACAAAATTGTTCATAGGGACATTAAATCTCAAAATATCATGATAACTTTAGATGGTAGGATAAAAGTCACCGATTTTGGTATAGCAAGGGCTACAGGCGGGGCAACCATCACTAATACAGGCAATGTTTTTGGTTCTGTTCAATATTTTTCACCGGAACAGGCTAGAAGCGATCTTGTCGATGAGCGTTCTGATTTATACTCTGTAGGCATAGTGTTATTTGAGGCTTTTACAGGACAATTACCTTTCAATGGTCAGACACCTGTTGCTATTGCTTTAAAACAAATACAAGAAAAACCGGAGTTGATTTCAAACATAATCCATGGGTTCCCGAAGCGGCTTGAATGGATTGTGCAAAAATGCCTTGCTAAATCCCCCAATGACCGCTACCAAAGTGCTCAATGCTTAAAAATTGATTTAATGGATGCATTGGCAAGTGAAGAAGTGAAAAATTTCAAACCTAAGAATATGGGAGATACATTGGTGGTGGGCAAAATCGTGGATAATTCACAAGCTACAAATCCTAAACAGACTAGGAAAAAATCTAAAAATATACTTAGAATGGTAGCTATTTCAACAATTTTTTTAATGTTATTTGGCGTTTTTTCATATTTGGGTGCAAATTTGGCAAAAAAGTACTTTGTAGTACCCGAAACAATTGTACCCAATGTTATAGGATTAACTGAAGAAGAGGCAAAACAAAAAATTGAAGCAAAAAAACTAAAATATAATGTAATAGGCAGGGTTTTTGATATTTCCCCTGCAGGTCAGGTTATCGACCAAGAGCCAAAAGGTGATCGAAAAGTCAAAATAAATCACCCTTCAATAGATTTAGTAATAAGTAAGGGGCCAAAACCTGGTGTAGTGCCTAATGTAATTGGCATATCTGAGCAGGAAGGTATAGCATTGCTAGAAAGCAGTGGATTCGAACCAGGCCGTATTATACACGAGAATTCACCTGATATTGCTGAAGGGATAATTATGGATCAAAACCCTAGAGGGGATCTTACCCTTTCAGAAGGTGAAAGAATAAATATAGTCGTGAGCTTAGGGCCTGAATTGATAGATGCACCGAATCTAATTGGCAAACCCTTAGATGAAGCAAAAGAAATCTTAAAAAATAGAAATTTAAAGTATGATATTTCTCAAAAATCCGATCAGGCTCCTGAAAACACAGTGATCGACCAAAACCCTAGCTCTAATGAGACTGTAAAGCCGGGTGGAACTATTAACTTAGTGGTCAGCAGTGGTCCTGCTGATGTAAAGCAATTTACTGTAGGCCCAATTCTGTTTCCGCCGGATTCATCTGATGTTACTGTCAAGATTGTTATATCAGATGATCTTGGTGAGGGGCGTGTTGTATACTCCGAAACACATTCGGCGGAAGATAGTCCTTTACATGTTTCAATAGAGGGAGCTGGAGAGATGGAAATTGAAGTATGGCTTGACGATATACCTTATTTCAAAGGCAAAAGGTAGGTTTGGAGTTAGTATTACAATAAATCAAAATTAAGGTTTTAAATGAAAGGTCGATATTTTATATTTCATTGAGAAAGGGTAGTGGATTATGATAAAAGTTGCACCTTCCATTTTATCGGCGGACTTTGGCTGCCTATTAGAAGAAGTTAAGCGAGTAGAAAAAGGTGGGGCTGATCTTTTACATATAGATGTTATGGATGGACATTTTGTCCCAAACATTACTTTAGGGGCGCCTGTTATATCCTGTATTAAAGGAAGGACGGCTCTTCCATTTGATGTTCACTTAATGATTGAAAAACCAGAAAACTATGTAGATAACTTTATAAAAGCCGGGGCAGATATTATCACTTTCCATGTAGAATCAACGGTGCATTTGCACCGTTTGACAAATTATATTAAAGACCGTGGTGTAAAGCCGGGTATAGCTTTAAATCCGTCAACTCCTTTGTCATGCATTGAATATATACTTAATGATGTTTATATGATTCTTATTATGAGTGTTAATCCGGGATTTGGCGGCCAGGAATTTATTCCCGCAATGATTGAAAAAATAAAAGATCTAAAAGAGATTATAAAACAGAATAGGTTGAAAACCTTAATTGAAGTTGATGGCGGTATTACTGTTGATAATGCTGCGAATATAGCCAAAGCTGGGGCAGATATTTTGGTTGCAGGGTCTGCGATCTACTCATCTAACAACCCCGAAAGCGTAATTCAAAAACTGAAAGGTAGATAAAATCACAACTACCAAAAAAAAAGGTTCACAAAAGCGATATATAGCATACAATAGAATAATAGGGGACGTTTAGCTTGAATTTAGATGACGACTATAGGGATCCTCTAACTTAGACTGGTTCAATGTTGTACTTCATTAAATTGTGAAAGAGGTGGTTTAATGAAAATATATGTATTCAAACTCCCGAAAACCATAGGTAAATTCGTTAAAATTGTTTTAAATTTATTCGGAGGTTACAAAAGATAAAAAAAGCGTGCTAACCCGGCACGCTGATTTCATTTGGCTCTTTTTACTTTTCCGGAACGTAAGCAGCTTGTGCATACATTAATTCTTTTTATATGACCATCTAGATCAGCTTTAACCCGGCGAATATTCGGAGCCCATGTGCGTTTTGACCTTCTATGGGAATGACTAAGCTTGATGCCCTTTACAGAAGATTTGTTACATATTTCGCATTTAGCCACTGCTGCACCTCCTCTTTAAACGATACCAAAAATATTTTATCATATAATACGAGCCACTGCAATAAATAAAACAATACCCTAAGAAGGTCAAATGTAGAGAAGTCAAACATATTATGACAGTTAATTATTTTGTCAAGGGGGAAGACAAAGCGATCTTTGATTGTGAATAATTGTTTGAATTAATATCCTAAACATTATTATTTCTATGAAGAAGTAATCATCAATGTATGAAATAATAAAAAAATATATTATAATAATGTAAAGTGATAAATATCGAAAGGAGGTAGTCTTTTGAAAAATATAATAAAAAACTCTTTTGGAGAAATTAAGATATCCAAAGAAATTATTGCAGTGCTTGCAGGAAATGCGGCTATGGAATGTTATGGTTTAGTTGGTATGGCTTCCAGGAAGATGAGTGATGGTATAACCAAACTATTAGGCCGGGAGAATCTTGGTAAAGGTGTTGAAGTAAAGATAAGTGAAGATAATTTCACCATTGATTTATATATAATTGTTCAATATGGCACTAAAATTCATGAAGTTGCTAATAATGTAGTGGAAAAGGTAAATTTTGTGTTAAACAATGCACTGGGATTTAATCCTGACAGAATCAATGTAATAGTCCATGGAGTTAGGACAAAGTAATATATGGGGAGGTTTTAACGATTGCTTACCAATAGAATTGATGGCAACCTTTTAAAAAAGGTTATGGTTCATGCCGCCGCTATTTTAAGGCAAAATATAAATATTGTAGATTCTTTAAATGTTTTTCCGGTGCCAGATGGAGATACCGGTACAAATATGTCTTTAACTATGGACAAGGCAATAAAAGAACTTGAAAAGGTACCATCGGACAGTTTAAAAAAGGTTGCAGATACTGCCGCTTGGGGATCTCTCATGGGTGCAAGGGGAAATTCGGGGGTTATTTTATCCCAGCTTTTTAGAGGCTTTGCACAAGGTATACCGGCACATAAAGATAGTATTGGTCCTTTGGAACTGGCAATGGCCTATAAAAAAGGAGTTGATGCGGCTTATAGAGCTGTAATGCGACCAGTTGAAGGGACTATACTAACTGTGGCCCGGGAAACTGCCGATAAGATGATTTTTGAAGCAAAACGGACTACTAATTTAGAAAAAATATTCGAAAACACTTTAATATATGGGAAAAAAGTGTTAGAGAAAACACCGGAAATGTTAAAGGTTTTAAAAGACGCAGGAGTTGTGGATGCGGGCGGAAAAGGGTTATTGTATTTATTAATGGGGTGTGAGGAAGTAATAAAAAATCCCCACTTAGAAATTAAAGGTTTAGAAGAAGGGAAAACGAGTCCCGTTCAGAAAAAAAGTTACGATGAAACTGGACAAAAGCTAGAATACATGTACTGTACAGAGCTTTTCATAACAGGAGATAAAATAAAAGAAGATATTATCAAAAAAGAGTTGTCAGGATTCGGGGATTCTATAATAGTTATAGGTACTGGAAACTTAGTAAAAATTCATATTCATACTAACAACCCCGATTTGGTGCTCGGCAGTTCCTTAAAATGGGGAGAGCTCTCAAATATAAAAATTGACAATATGAAAATCCAGCATAGAGAGATGATAAACCACTCAATTAAAATACAAAAAGGAGACAACAAACATCAACAAAAAGTTGAAGATAAGGACAAAATAAATATCGGTGTTATTGCAGTATCTCAAGGTGAAGGGTTGAATGAGATTTTTGAAAGCTTAGGCGCGGATATTATAGATGGTGGTCAATCCATGAACCCAAGCACCGAAGATATTTTTGCTTTAGTAGAGGAGAAAACCTATGAGCACACTATTATTTTGCCGAACAACAAAAACATAATACTAACCGCTGAGCAGGTAAAGGGTTTATCTAAAAATAATGTGTATGTTTTACCAACGAAATCAATACCACAAGGCATATCTGCTTTACTTGCGTTTAATCCGGATTTTACTATAAATGACAATATTTCAAACATGTCACAGAACATGAAAAATGTTATTTCCGGTGAGGTGACTTATGCGGTTAGGGATACAAAATGGAATAATACTAAAATTAATAAAGGTGATGTTATAGGAATAAAAGAGGGTAAATTACAAATTATAGGGAATGATTTGGAAGAAACAGCTGTGGACTTAATAGATCTTATGACTAAGGATAAGCGAGAAGGGATAATAACAATTTATTATGGGTTAACTGTAAAAGAATCCACGATAAAAAAAACGATGGAAGCCCTTGCACAGAAACACGAAGATTATGATATTGAATATTATTTTGGTGGGCAAGATCTTTATCAGTTTATTATCTCTGTGGAATAAAGGTGTGGTTCTTGTGAATATATCAGCGGACATACAAAATATTAATGGGATAGGTCCTTCAAGAGCCAAGCTGTTTTCCAAACTTGGCATAAGTACAATCAGAGACATATTATTCTACTTTCCAAGGGACTACCAAGATATGTCACCGATGACTTTTAAGCAGGGCAATAAAAGTCAAACAAGTGCCTTTCCCTGTATTGTTACAGGTCGTGCCATAGGTAAAAGAGCTCATTCAGGTATTTATATAATTAAAATCCCAATTACTGACGGACAAGATAAAGGCCATGCAATTTTTTTCAATCAACCATATTTACAAAAAGTTTTCTATCCCAATCAGCGGTTATTGTTAGTAGGAAAACTCAAAAAAGATTTTGGGAGTTATGAAATTTTAAGTCCTGAATGGACAATAATTAAAGAAAACCACCTTACCGAATTTGAAAAAATCCGACCGGTGTATTCTTTATCAAAAGGAATTTCGCAAAATCTTGTGCGGACCACAGTTAAAAATGCTATAAAAATGTCATCTAATTTGAAGGAAATACTGCCAGTAAATATATTAAATAAATACAAACTCATTACTATAGAAGAAGCTATAAAAAATATACATTTTCCACAAAATTTCAAGGCACTTGAAAAAGCGCGGCGAAGGTTTATTTTTCAAGAATTACTTTTACTCCAGTTAGGAACAGGTTTATTGCGCCATTACATTAAATCTAAAAAACGCAAAAATCAATATCGTTTTTTAGATTTAAAAAGCTTTTTGGCTAGTTTGCCATTTGCACTTACCTGTGGTCAAAAAAAAGTTTTAAAAGATATCATAAAAGACCTCAAAAGTGATCATATTATGAATAGGCTTATTCAAGGTGATGTTGGTTCCGGAAAAACCCTTGTAGCATGCTCGGCGCTTTATTTATCGGTAAAAAACGGTTTTCAAGGTGCTATGATGGCTCCTACAGAAATTCTCGCAGATCAACATTACCGTACATTGAAGCAATATCTGGGGCCTTTTAATATAAATGTGGGAATTTTGAAAGGGGGAATGCCAGAAAAAGATAAAGAAAACATTATTTTTGAATTGAAAAAAGGGGTTATCGATATTTTAGTTGGAACCCATTCTATAATACAAGCAGATGTAACATTTCATAAGTTAGGGATGGTTGTTACGGATGAACAACATCGCTTTGGTGTGAGACAGCGGAAAGATTTAGTAAGTAAGGGACAGTGGCCTGATGTGCTTGCAATGAGTGCTACCCCTATACCTAGGACTGTAGCTATGGTCTTATACAGTGATTTAGATATTTCCCTCATTGATACATTGCCTCCTGGTAGACAAAAAGTTGATACTCATGTGGTACAAAATGCCGTAAAAGATAAGGTTTACGACTTCATGGCTTCTAAAGTGGAAAAAGGCCACCAAGCATATGTAGTATGCCCTGCAGTCGAAGAAAATGAACTGGGTCTTACTAATGTTAAACAGCATGAAAAAGAATTAAAACAAAAATATCCTGATTTAAAAATTTGTATTTTACACGGAAAAATGAAACAAGATGTAAAAGATAAGGTTTTAAAGCAATTTTTAGCAAAAAAATTTCAAGTACTGGTAACTACAACAGTAATAGAAGTAGGTGTTGATATACCGACTGCAACCTTAATGATTATCGAAAATGCCGAAAGGTATGGTTTGGCCCAGCTCCACCAGTTAAGAGGAAGGGTTGGCAGAGGTATATTAAAATCCCACTGTATTTTAATATCTGGATCTAATCAAGGGGCTGCAAGAAAGAGATTACATTACATAACGAAAAGCCATGATGGTTTTAAAATTTCGAAAAGGGATTTGGAACTTAGAGGTCCGGGGGACTTTTTAGGTCTACGGCAACACGGCTTTTGCGAGTTAAAATTTGCAAGCTTTATTAAAAATACACGTATATTAGGGGTCACCCATGAGTTGGCAAATAAAATCTTGGAAAAGGGATGGCTCTCATTGCCGGAGTACCAAAATTTAAAGGAATTACTCGATAGCAAAATCAATATTAACACTGCGTAATATCGATGTTTTTTTAACGACATACATATGTCTATTTGATAGATGTGTGTGAGTCGTTTTTTTGTTAAAAATATCTAGTGCATTGATTGGATTGTAAGGCAGATAGTTCTAGTATACGGACTTTTTCTTAGGTTATATTAAAAGTACAATAAAAAGGGAGGTGAAAAAATGGCACAAGGACAAAAAAGGAATATACTTGTGGTTCCTGAAGCTCAAAAAGCCATGGAAAAGTTTAAAACAGAGATGGCAAAAGAAGTTGGGATTGAAGCCCCTGCAGACGGCTATTGGGGCAACTACTCATCGAGAGATTGTGGCTCTGTTGGTGGGCATATGGTGAGAAGGATGGTTGAAGACTACCAGAAACGTGCCGCACAAGGGCAGACAACTCAATAGATTGTAATATAGCAAATAATTGATTATAAATTAAAAAGAACAGACCCTAAATGGGTTTGTTCTTTTTTAAAAATTGTGTAAAATTATGCATATTGTTGCACATAATAACACACTAAAAAATGCCGGCATTTGCCGGCATTGGGAGAGGAGAAACCGGAGGAAGAGCTTATGGGGAAAGTTTATTACAACCTTAGTATGTACAAATTAGGATATAAATATTCAGTTTCTTATAAAAAAAGCCTACGGGATCTTTACTATATGTTTAAAACTTGGCTTTATTGTGTTAAGATATTGGTTGATAGAAGATATAAGGTGGCATTAAATCTATGAGGATAATAGGAGGTTTTCATAAAGGCAGAAAGATAAAGTCCGTACCGGGTAAAAATACCCGACCTACTACGGATTTTGTGAGAGAAGCATTGTTCAATATAATAAATAAATACATCGCAGGAAGCAAATTCCTGGATTTATTTGCGGGCACTGGTGCGGTGGGCCTTGAAGCATTAAGTCGTGGGGCTGAAAATGTAGTGTTTGTTGAAAGGGATTTAACTGCATGTAAAGTCATTGGACAAAACCTACGAGATCTAAAATTGTCACATAAATCGAAAATCATTCAAGGTGATGTAGCCTTGATTTTGAAAAAAATCCTTTTAAGAAAACAAAGATTTGATATCATTTTTATGGATCCACCTTACTTCAAAAATCAGATTGAAAAAACTTTGAGTATCTTAAGAACCGGTAATGTGGTAAAATCAATAATAGTAGTCCAGCATCCTAAAAACGAATTATTTAAAATTGAAGGGTTTACATGCTATAAACATAAAAAATATGGCAGAACAGCTTTAACCTTTCTAACCAAGGAGTGATCGACATTGAAAGTAGGAGTATATCCTGGAAGTTTTGATCCAATTACTTGTGGACATCTGGATATTATTCAGAGAAGTGCCAAATTATTTGACAGATTAATTGTTGCTGTTTTATCAAACCCTCAAAAAAAGTCTTTATTTACCGTAGACGAGAGGATTGAAATGATCCGTGAATCAGTGGACAAAACACCAAATATAGAAATTGACAGCTTTTCAGGTTTACTGATAGATTTCGCACGATTAAAACAGGCTAACGCCATAATAAAAGGTCTAAGGGCCGTATCGGATTTTGAATACGAGCTTCAAATGGCTCTTATGAACAAAAAACTCGATGATAATATTGAAACAATATTTATAATGACCAGTAGCAAATACTCATATTTAAGCTCAAGTATTGTTAAGGAAGTATCAAGTTTCGGAGGGTGTGTATCAGGTCTTGTTTCACCCTTGGTAGAGAAAAAACTCATACGAAAATTTAAACCAAATTATAATACGTACATTTAAGATAAATATTTAAGACAAATATATTGAAGGGGGTCTTAGTATGAAATGTTTTCAAGTCATTGAACAGTTGCAGAAACTGGCAATTAACAGCACAAAAATACCTCTTTCTAACAGCATTGTGGTTAATCAGGAACAAGCTTTAAACTTACTAGACGAACTTGTAAGAATTATACCGGATGATATTAAATATGCGCAAAAAATTATAGAAGATCGACAGAGAATTTTAGTTGAGGCTCAACAAGAAGGTGAAATTATAGTCAAAGAAGCCCAAGATAGAATTGATAAGATGATAAACCAAAACGAAATTACGAAATTAGCTAAAGAGAAATCAGATGAAATATTGGCTTTTACTAAACAGACTGCTCGCGATTTGCGGACCGGAGCCAATGCATATGCCGATGAAGTCTTGGAAGCTGCGCAGAAACATCTTGAAAACCTATTAGATACTTTAAAAAAAAGCAGGGAAGAGCTTAACCAAGCGCGATAATTACTTTTTTATGATTTTGAAACTAATGACATTTAAATTTTTTATTAACTGGACTGTAAATGCTAGAAAGCATACTATTAAAAATAACAA
>CAYMGK010000003.1:30648-33152 GCA_964389965.1 uncultured Clostridia bacterium
AAATGCTTAAAAAATGACTTGAAATTGGCTGTAAAATAACAATAAAAAAGCTTTTGTAGAAGTTTTGAGTACATATAACCAATTTTTCGATGTATATTGGGATGGCAATAAAAAAACCGGTAGAAGTAGTGTTTCAAAACTAACGATAGGTATTTTAATAAGCATGAATGCGGTTAGTCCCGCAATCAAAGCATGTAGCAATCGAGCAAAGACATAGGGTGCAATTTTAATATTTGTATTACTTACCATGCTTATAACCTGGAAATGTACGGATAAGCCACTCCATGCAATAATACTACTTACAATAATAACACGCTGTATTAAAGGTGCAGCTGCGACGCTTGCTAATTGGGCCCCTATGGTGATTTCGAAAAATCCACTTAAAATGGCAGGGGCTAAGCTATGGGAAAAACCCAGTATATGTAACACAAATTTTATCAATGGATTAATCATGTTTATTAAACCGGCAACTGTAACAATCCTGATAATAACTGAAAACAATACAATAAATCCTAGTATTAGTAGCATGGAATTAATGGAATCTTTTATACAATCTCCAAGCAGCTGACCAAATGGTCTATTGTCTTGTTTACGTGCCCTCAAAAGTTCATTTATAGCTTTTAAAATAGTACTTTTTCGTTTTTCCGAAGCCGAAGTAACAGGTGTTGTCTCTTTATCTCTACCATAAAACCGCATAATAAGCCCTAAAATTAGTGTGGATATGTAGTGTGCCAGTGCAATTATACTCCCCAATCTAACATCTTTGAACATGCCCACTGCAACTGCACCAACCATGAACAAAGGGTCAGCCGTATTACTAAAAGATACCAAGCGTTCTGCCTCCCAAGTATTGCATAACTTGCATTCAACCAATTTTCCTGTAAGCATTGCACCCACGGGATAACCGCTTGCAAGGCCCATGGCCATTACGAAAGATCCTGCACCGGGCACATTGAATAAAGGCCGCATGAAAGGTTCTAACAACACTCCCATAAAGTGGACTACACCCAATCCCATTAAAAGCTGGGAACCGATAAAAAAGGGAAGTAGTGCAGGTAAGACAATAGTAAACCATACATCCAACCCTTCAAGTGCCGATTTAAAAGCTTCATCAGGAAAACGTATGATTGAAATTGTTATAATAACTGCTAAAAATGGTAAAAGCAATTGATATACTTTGGATATTTTGAGGAGTGAATTACGGTTTTTCATTTTCTGGCCTCCCAATGTGGAGAATTCATTTATTTTAATATAATATATATTGTTAACAAGTCTTTAATATTCTCAGATATTCTGCGGAAGTATAAGTACAGGTTGAATATAATATGGCTTTGGCTTTCATTGATTGTATATTGATGTAATATATGTAATTTTATATTTTAGGTGATTATAAATTAGTGTGCCTAGTTTTGTCTTATGTGTGCATAGGTATAAAAAAGGAGCAAAGGAAATGTTTCAAAAACCCAAAAAGAAATTACAGATAGTTGTAATAGTGATAATATTGTTGTTGGCTTTAAACTATTATTTAGGCCAGGCTTACACCATAATTGCTCCAGGTATTACCGTAGAGCTTAAAGATGTTATAACCGTAGAAAATGGGTCGAAAAACAGCAAAGAGGGTTCTTTTCTTTTAACAACTGTGTCAAGTCGGTCACTCAACCTCCCTTTACTGATATATGCTTGCATAAATCCGCATGTAAATATCGAGCGAAAGGGACAAATAATTCCACTTGGCTGGGATATGGATCAGTATATGGACTATATGAAGAAATGGATGGAAGAAAGTCAAAAAATAGCAGAGGTGGTGGCTTTAAAAAAAGCCGGGTATAATCCGCAAATATTAGGAGATGGTGCACAAATAGTAGAAATTATGCCCGGAAGTCCTGCAATCGGTAAGTTGTTTCCTGGTGATATAATAAAAAAAGTTGATCAAAAGGAAGTATGTCTTGCAGAAGAAGTAGTTAAAAAGGTTTCAGACCACAATATCGGTGAATTAGTGGAATTAGAAATCAAGCGTGAGGACGACATCAAGACCCTTTTAATACCAACGATGGAAAGCAAAACTGAAAAGGGAAAATCAGTCGTAGGTATCTATATAACCACATTAAATTGGGAACCGCAGTTACCCCTTAAAATAGATATTATAGTCGGTGATATAGGGGGGCCGTCAGCGGGAAGTATGTTTGCAATGGAAATCCTAAATCAGCTTAACCCAAGGGATTTGACAGAAGGTCGTAAGATTGCCGGGACAGGAACTATAAGTCTGGATGAACAAATAGGGGAAATAGGCGGAGTCGAGCAAAAAGTAATTGCCGCCCATAGGGATGGGGCCGAGATATTCTTTGTTCCTGAAAAGAATTTTGAGGCTGCAATGAAAGCGGCTCAAGGTCTAAACCTTAAAGTGGTATCAGTGACCAAACTTGATGATATATTGGACTATCTACGGCAATTCAAACAAATTACTTTTCTCGAAAAGTCTGACAGGGCACATCTAAGATTGGAAT
>CAYMGK010000004.1:0-32046 GCA_964389965.1 uncultured Clostridia bacterium
TGTCACCGTTGTTATTCTTTCAATTAAAGGCATTCCGGTTTTAATTGCATTAGCTATAGCTGCACATGTTCCCGTGTTGTTTACAATAACACCTATATCCATTGGCAAACCACCTGAGGGAACTTCCCTGCCGGTAATGGCTTTGATTAGTTGTTTTTCGCCTCCTTGTGGATATTTCGTAGCAAGGATAACTACTTCAATATCTTTTTCATCTCGAAGAAGTTTTTTAATTAAGTCAATTGCATCAAGTTTGTTGTTTTCGATCCCAATGAGACCTTTTCTTACATTGGTTGCTTTCATAATAGCCTTGATACCTAAAATGACATCAGCTGGGCGCTCCAACAGTAATCGATGGTCGGCCGTTATATATGGTTCACATTCCGCAGCATTTACAATTATCGTATCAATATTCTTTTCCGCAGGCGGGGATAATTTTACCTGTGTGGGAAAACCCGCACCGCCCAACCCAGTAATACCTGCTTCCCGTATAAGAGTTTTTATTTCACTAGGTGAAAGTTGCTCAAGGGACTTTGAAGACCCTATACCCTCATACAATTCGTCTTTTCCATCAGATTCAATGACAACTGACATCATTGGCCCTCCCCCGGGCCAAGGCCTAGGTTCAACCGCCTTTACTTTTCCGGAAATGCTGGCATGAACAGGAACTGACACAAAAGCTTTACCTTCTCCAATCTTCTGACCCCTTTTGACAACATCGCCGACCTTTACTATAGGTTCACTGGGAACACCTATATGCATACCCATTGGAATTATAACTTTTTTAGGTATAATAGCTTTTTCAATGGGTTTTTTATTGGTTAAGTCCTTGTTATAAGGGGGATGTATACCTCCCCTAAAAGTTTTAAGCATTGCTTCACCCTCTTTCCTTTGACGACCCAATAAGATTTCGACATAAATTGCGAAAAACCTTTTATTTAAGGAAAAATATTTCCTTTTATGAAAAATATAGTATACATTATACTCTTATCTTTGCCTTTACTATTATAGTATAAATCCCGATAGTTTTCCATTCCAATTAAAAAAACTCAGCATTGCCGAGTATGGTCCAATTCATAAAGTCCCCATATTACGGGATTATTTTTATTTAGTATGTTCCCATTTGGCTGGCAGTTCTATTCTATCTTCGAAAGTATAAATATTCATTTTTTTCTTTCTCACAAAACCAACTAATGTAATACCCAACTTATTGGCCAGATCAATGGAAAGAGCAGTAGGTGCAGAACGTGACATTAGAATTGGTATATTACATCTAGCAGCTTTTAGTAGTATTTCCGAAGATATTCTACCACTGGTGGCAAGAATTTTCGATCCAAGTAATGTATTATTAAGTAGCAAAAAACCGGCTATTTTGTCCACCGCATTATGTCTGCCAATATCTTCCCTAAAAAGGGTGAAGTCCGCATTGTAATTTGACAAAAGCGCACCGTGAACTCCCCCTGTGTCTTTGAACAGTTTTGAGTTTTTAGAAAGTATATCCGCTATTATATAAAAATTCTTGTATGGGACTTTGATATTTTTATCAAAGGATACATGTTTTGTTTTGATATTATTTAAAACCCTACTTGAACTACTTGTTAAAGTTTTGGGTTTCTTATCAGGTATGAATGTATTAATACTATCGGCTAAAGTTAGATATACATAGTTTCCACGGAACCTAATATCACAAATATCATCTCTATTTTTAATTATTCTCTCATTGTATAAATACCCCACAACAAGTTCATCTAAATTCATAGGGGAACATAATAAAGTAATGAATTTTTGACCATTGATTACTATTTTAAGTGGGAATTCTGTTACTACTATGTCTGTAATACGCCGAAAGGTATCTTCATGTCCTCGAATGATATTAACTGTTTGCATAATATCCACTAAATATACCTCACCTTACCGCTTATATAACTATCCAAATCCTGTCGAGTATTTAAATTTGTGAAGATGTTTGAGTTTTTACATATCTTTGTGACCGTACTGTAGGATATTACTTCGGTTGTTGATTTTGACATTAGATTAAATAGGCTATGTTTATTTCTTTTTATTTCTTGTTCGATTTTTGCAATCAAATGTGTCCCGTAGACCGCGTGGAAGGGTTCGATGAAATTTTTGTTTTTACATGCAATAATATCCGGCTTCAAAAGAAGTAGGTTTTTCATGTAGATTATCAATTCATCTGATATTATTGGCATATCACAGGCTATGAGATAATTATATAAACTATTTGAAACCTTTAAACCGGCATGAAGCCCACCTATAGGGCCTGTGTTTTTCATCTCATCATAAGCAACTTTTATATTGGTTATCTGACATTTATTTGGTTTATTAAAGACAACCACTATTTCATTAAAGTGTTTTTTAAGTTTTTCCACAATTAATTCAATACATGATGTGTTCCCTATTTTCATAAATGCTTTATCGAAACCCATTCTTGTGCTTTTACCGCCGGCAATCACAATCGCCGTATCAAATAGTTTCAAGTTCCCCACCCCTTACTCTGTAGATAGGGGGTTAAGTGTAGTTAACCCCCTATTTATACATTATCTGTACTTAGTATTTTTTTGTAACTACTTGGGAGTCTCGTGAGGGGTATATCTATAAACATACCAATAGGATAAACCCATTATAATCGCACCACCTATTATATTACCCAAGGTTACAGGAATTAAGTTAGCAAAAAAACCGCCTATGTTTAACTTACTCAACGATTCTGCTGTAATGTTGCCGGCTTCCAAGTAAGCCGAATTTGCTTTTGCAAAGATACCTGCAGGTATGAAATACATATTTGCTATACTGTGTTCAAATCCTGACATTACAAAAAGCATAATTGGAAACCATATGGCCAAGATTTTACCTGCTATGTCTTTAGCCGCAATTGCCATCCAGACAGCTAAAACCACTATAATATTACATAAAATCCCTCTAACTACTGCCTGGATAAAAGGTAGGGTAGCCTTACCTATAGCAGCATTAATTACTGTGGCTCCTAATAAACCACCACTAGTGCTTAAAAGCCCGCTTTGGCTTACCATAAATGCCAAAAAAACAGAGCCTACAAAGTTACCCACATATACGATAATCCAGTTCCGCAGAAGTTGGTTGAGGGTTATCTTTTTTTCCATATATCCGATAATGATTAAATTATTCCCTGTAAAGAGTTCCGCCCCTGCGATCACTACAAGAATTAAACCAACTGGAAAAACCGCACCACTAGCAAATTTGGCCAGACCCGTGTTTTCAATACTATGGGATATAGTTTGTGCTGCAAAACCTCCAAATGCTATAAATAAACCTGCGAGAATTCCTAAAATGAATAAATTGGAAGTGGAATTATTTGCCTTGCCAACTGATACACCATCAAAGGCTTCTGCTGTCTCTTTTGGACTTAAAAAATTGCTCATTACTGTATGCCTCCTCAACTAATCTTTTCTAACTTAACCGCACTGACATTATACTCCGGTATTTTAGCAATAGGATCTAAGGCTTCTGCATTTGTCAAACGGTTTGCCGGGCTTTCTGCGTAGTGGAACGGCATAAAAAGCTGACCTTCCTTGACCCTATTACCCACCATAGCATAAGTATCAACTTCTCCACGTCTTGAAATAACTCTCACCCTGCTCTTTTCTTTTATTCCCAATCGCCTAGCATCTATGGAATTAATCTCTACATATGCATCTGGCCGATGTTCATTCAGTGCTTTAGAACGCCTTGTCATAGTTCCAGTATGATAATGGTACAGCATTCTGCCGGTCATCAATAAGAAATCAAATTCCGCATCCGGTTCTTCCTGTGGTGGTCGGTGAGAAATCGGGTGGAATTTGCCCAATCCCCGTGCAAATTTATTTTCATGTAAAAACTTTGTGCCCGGATGATCCGAATTTGGGCAAGGCCATTGAAGACCTGATTCTTCTAGCCTGTCATATCTGATACCACCGTAACTTGGTGTGACTTCTGCTATTTCATCCATTATTTCAGAAGGTGAAGAGTAGGTCATGTCATAGCCCATGTGTTTTGCTAGGTCACAGATTATTTTCCAATCATCCCTTGCATTTCCACAAGGCATTACAGCTTTTCGCACCTTTTGAACACGTCTTTCAGTATTTGTAAATGTTCCATCTTTTTCAGCAAAGCTTACACCGGGAAAAACCACATCGGCATATTCCGCTGTTTCTGTCAGGAATATATCTTGGACTATTAGAAAATCCAAGGATTTTAGTGCTTCAATTATGTGGTTTTGATCAGGATCGGACATTGCTGGGTTTTCTCCAAATACATATACCGCTTTTATCTGTTTACCGGCCTGGCTAAACATTTCAACTGCTGTTAATCCGGGTTTATCTGGTAGTTTAGCATTCCATGCTTTTTCAAACTTATCTTTTGTATTGATGTCACTAACTGGTTGATAGCTAGGGTAAAGATTTGGAAGTGCTCCCATATCACATGCACCCTGGACATTGTTCTGGCCGCGCAGTGGATTAACTCCTGTGCTTTCCCTTCCTACATTTCCTGTAACCATTGCAAGATTAGCTAAAGCTAATACATTATCAGTTCCATTACTATGCTGTGTAATACCCATTGCATAGTATATGGCACCTCTGTCTTCTGTAGCGAATAACCTTGCGGCTTTTATTATATCCTCAACAGGTACACCTGTGGTCTGTTCAACTTTTTCCGGTGTATAATCCTCTATCACACTTGCCATAATATCAAAGTTTTCCGTTCTTTCCTCTACAAACTTTTTATCATATAAACCTTCTTTTATCATGACATGGATTAAACCATTGATTAAGGCTACATCTGTACCCGGTTTTTGATGTAAGCACACATCTGCCATGTCAGCAAGTTCAATATTTCTTGGGTCGGCAACAATTAATTTAGTTCCTTTCCTGACCGCTCGCTTTATCATACTCCCAATAACCGGATGATTTTCCGTGGGATTTGAACCTATGATAAAGATTACATCAGAACCTTCAATTTCATCTATTGAGTTAGTCATTGCACCCGAACCAAAAGCTGTGGCAAGACCTGCCACTGTAGAGGAGTGTCACAATCGGGCACAATTGTCTACATTATTTGTGCCTATCACCGCCCGCATAAATTTTTGCATTAGGTAGTTTTCTTCATTAGTGCATTTTGATGAGCTAAGGCCCCCTATAGCATCACTTCCAAACTCGGCTTTTATTTCTCCGAGTCTTTTGGCCGTATACTCCAAAGCTTCATCCCAAGATACTTCCTCAAATTTACCTTTTCGTTTTATTAAAGGATTTTTTAGTCTATCCGGATGGTTGACATAATCATACCCGAAACGTCCTTTTACACAGGTTTCACCTATGGGGTTTGGATTTTTATCATCATATACTGAACCGACTTGGATAATATGATTATCCTTAACTCTCAATTCTAACTGACAGCCTACCCCACAGTATGGACATGTTGTCACTACCTTTTCGAATTCGTAATCTCTGCCCTTGCCCTTCGCAGGCTTGTATATGAGTGCACCCGTAGGACACATCTCCACACATTGACCGCAAAATACACATATTGAATGTTCGCCACCTAGACCCTGATCAAAAGGAGTAGTGACTCTTGCATCAAATCCACGGTATGAAATATTTATGGCACCACAGGCTTGCACCTCATTATCTACTCTAACGCATTTACTGCATAAAATGCACTTATTTGGATCAATTTCTATAAATGGGTTTTCGCTTTGTATCGCAAATCTCGACCCTTCATCTGATTCAAAACTTGATTTAGTGATCCCATACTCGTATGCTAATCTTTGAAGCTCACATTTACCATTAGCCTCGCATGTGATGCAATCCAGTGGATGGTCTGATATTAAAAGATCTATAATCATTTTTCTGGCTTCAGTTAACTTATCACTTTGTGTAGTTACTTTCATTCCATCCGTTGCAGGAGTTGTGCAGGAAGTCACAAGCTTGTTGTTCCCCTCCACTTCAACCAAGCACATCCTACAAGCCCCTACAATACTGAGATGTTTATCATAGCAAAGGTGTGGTATTTCAATTCCATTTTGTAATGCCACTTCCATAATGGTTTGACCCGCCTTTGCTTCACATTTATTGCCATCAATGAATAAAAACATATTATCTCTCCCTTCTATATTACTTTATATCAAAACAACAAACCTGTGTTACATTATGGACACTTACCTGTTGTAAACCCTATAATATTTTCTCAAAATCATATCACGATCAACAGCATATATTATCTCTTGCCTTTTGCATCCCTGTAACCCGTTTTTCAATGTTCGTCTGCACTGGGTATTGGCTAGCTAGCTTTTATTGTTAATGTTACAATACCCATTTTCCTCTCCCCCTCATAATTCCTATACTCTCACAATAGCGTCAAAAGGACATCTTTCGTAACAGCTATTGCATTTTGTGCATTTGTCCACATCTATCACATGGGGTTTTCTCCTTTCACCACTAATTGCATCAACAGGACATACCCTTGCGCATAATCCGCAGCCTGTGCATTTATCCGGTATTATCTCATAATGAATTAATGCCTTACATGCCCCTGCAGGACATTTTTTGTCTTTAATATGGGCTTCATACTCATCGCGAAAATATCTCAATGTTGACAACACCGGGTTTGGAGCTGTTTGACCCAATCCACATAAAGCAGAAGCTTTAATACTACTTGCCAATTTCTCTAAAAGTTCTATATCTCCTTCTTTTCCTTCACCATTTGTAATTCTTTCTAAAATCTCTAACATACGCTTAGTCCCGATTCTGCAAGGAGGACATTTACCACAGGATTCTTCCTGTGTAAACGCTAAAAAGAATTTTGCAATATCTACCATACAGTTATCTTCGTCCATGACTATCATACCACCGGAACCCATCATAGACCCTGCTTGAACCAATGTGTCATATTCTATATTCATGTCAAGAAGGGAAGCAGGTAAGCAGCCACCTGAAGGGCCTCCTGTTTGCACAGCTTTGAACTTTTTATTGTTCGGAATACCCCCACAAATATCATAAATTACTTCTTTAAGGGTAGTCCCCATGGGTATTTCGATAAGACCTGTATGATTAATTTTCCCACCTACTGCAAATACTTTAGTGCCTTTACTTTTCTCGGATCCTATACCTGAAAACCACTCAGCACCATGTAAAATAATATCAGGTATATTTGCAAAGGTCTCTACATTATTAATGATTGTAGGTCTATCCCAAAGACCCTTGTTGGCCGGAAATGGTGGTTTCGGTTTCGGTTCCCCCCTACGGCCCTCAATTGAAGCAAGTAATGCCGTCTCTTCACCACATACAAAAGCCCCTGCTCCTAGCCTTATAAATATATCAAAACAAAAATCCGTACCAAAGATATTTTCACCCAAAAGACCGTGGCTTCTTGCTTGTTCAATGGCAATTTCTAAACGCTTTACAGCTATGGGGTATTCCGCTCTTACATAAATATAGCCTTTGCTTGAACCTATGGCATATCCGGTAATTGACATTGCTTCTAGGACGGCATGGGGATCCCCTTCTAAAATACTGCGATCCATGAAAGCCCCCGGATCTCCTTCATCCGCATTACATACAACATATTTCAAATCACCTTTCGCATCAGCAGCAAACTGCCATTTCAAACCAGTGGGGAAACCTCCACCCCCACGACCTCTCAGTCCGGATTTCTTTATTTCATCTATTACTTCCTGTGGAGTCATCTCAATCAATGCTTTACCTAAGGCCCGATAGCCATCATTTGCAATATATTCTTCTATTATTTCAGGATTAATAATACCACAATGCCTTAAGGCGATACGTTTTTGCCTTTTGTAAAAATCAATGTCCATCAAAGAACGGTAACGCTCTTTTGTATCAGGCTCTTTATACAACAACCGCTCAACAATACGGCCTTTTAGCAAATGTTCTTCCACTATTTCAGGTACATCTTTTGTTTTTACCGTGCAATAATAACTGCCTTCTGGGTAAATTAGAACATTTGGACCTAGTTCACAAAGACCTAAACAACCAGTTTGAATTACTTTTACTTCTTTGGATAGGCCCCTCTTTTTAATTTCCTTTTCAAATGCTTCCATTATCGGTTCACTACCGGAAGCCACACACCCTGTTCCTTGGCAAACCAGGACATGTGCTCTGTATATTTCCATAATCATAACCCCCTCAAGCTTCTGTATTTAGTTTAAACATTAGGTACTACATATTCATCAACAACTTGATTATTAATAATGTGCTTAACTACGATTTCTCTAGCTTTCTTGGAATTCATGTTAACATAAGTCACTTTTGGTTGATCTGGTTGAATAACATCAAATAATGGCTCATATTGACATAGACCAATACAGCCAGTCTCTGTAACTATTACATCGGTAATATTTCTTTTTTTCAATTCATCTAATATGGCTAACATCACGGTCCTGGCACCGGCTGCAATACCACAAGTACCCATACCAACTACTATTCGAGTTTTTGACTCATTGTCAATTCTTAAATTTATCATGTCTTTAGCTTTCTCTCGGATTTCCGCAAGTTCTTCCATTGACTTTATTACTGACATCTTATGCACCTCCACTAATTTCCCCTAAATTGTTTATTATGAACTTTTCTACCCAATCTAATACAATGGGATTATTTAACGGTACTTCTTTTAATATGTCTTTTATTTTCCGAGTATCAAAAATAAAATTTCGGCTTTTAACAAAATGCCTATATATAAAATCCACGTTAGGGTGTGTAGCGATAAGTGTTACTAATGTATCTGCCATACTACCCAGAGGAGTCCTATCTAGATGACTGTAGACAAAACTGGCGCACACAGTTGTACCCTTTCCTTTCTTAGAACAAATACTAAATCGGCCCCCACATTTTTCTGCGGCATGAGCAAAAAGCGATAAGCCCAATCCTACTTTCCGCGTGGTCCTTGTAGTAAAAAAAGGGTCTGTAACTTTTTCTACTATTGCTTCGTCCATACCTATACCATTATCTTTAATTTCAATGATAAGTAAGTCTTTTTCTATGTTTTCATTGATTAAAATTTCAATAATGGATGCATTTGCCCTTAAGGAATTTTGAGCCAAATCCAAAATATGCAGTGAAAGTTCTCTCATGGCTACTCACATTTTTTGAGAATACCCGGGATTTTATCAGGTGTCAATCTACCATAGACCTGATCATTTATAACTATAGCCGGGGCAAGCCCACAGGCACCTATACAACGGCAACCCTCTAAAGTGAATTTTGCATCATTGGTAGTCTCTCCAACATCAACACCTAATTCTGTCTTTAACCTATCCAGTATTTTGTCGGCCCCTTTCACATAACATGCAGTTCCCAGACATACTCTGATTTGATATTTTCCCCTGGGTTTAAGACTGAAAAAGGAATAAAAGGTAATAGTACTATAAACTTCACTTAGGGTAATATTTAAAGTTTTTGATACCATTTTCTGAACTTCAACGGGAAGATATCCCATTATACTCTGAGCCTCTTGTAGCGCTTGGAGTAAAACTCCTTTTTGTCCTTTATACTTTTCCAACATTTTTTCTATTTGTTTTAATTTATCAGCAAAATTTTGTTCTCTTTGATTCAATGCCACTGCCATTATCGCTCTCCCCTTTACTTGTTATAGTTATTTTTTTCACTATCTGCTACAAACTTATATCTCAATTAGGACTTTAGTAATATTTTTCTCCCCCCTATTCCTTTAAAAGCCAGTATAATCTCTTTAATATTCAAGGATTTTATGCGAAAATAGGTTTTCTGATAAACCATATCTTGTAAACTATGTGCATCTGAAGAAGTTATTAATCCGTATTTATTAATATCACGATAATTTTTCCTAAAATCCCTTTCAGAAATTGCTTTTGAAAACTCCACAGCGGCGATATCCACAGTTTTCGGAATAAATCCAAGCTGACTGACAATACTGTAGTGCCTTCTATCGACATGAGCCGGAACCAGCAAGCCTTTCAACTCTGACACTTTTTGTGAAATTTCCTCAACTGTTAATTGGGTCGACGTTAAGAGCATTCTATTCTCTTCACCCGAAATATTTCCATTACAATCAACAATCCATTGATGACCGAAATACCGTGGTTCGTTTAGAATTGAAGGCAAATGATTATAAACAAACTCTTGAAATTTAAGCACTTTATCCAAGTTGTCGAAGTAGCAAAGCATGTGTACTTCTTCTATGCTTTGCACTTCCATCCCCGGAATAATTACAATCCCATAAGCCTTAGCTCTTTGCAACATTGCCTTTATGTTTTTCGCGGAATTATGGTCACAAATACCCAAGATCTTAGTACCCATTAATTTTGCCATATTTAATATATTAGGTGGAATCATTTCATCACTGGCACAAGGTGAGAGACAAGTGTGAATATGCAAGTCCGCCGGAAAATCAGCAAACACTACTTGGACCCCTTTGATAATATATTATACAGTATACCGCACAACTCATAAATCGATTTTTCACTAGTAAATATAGGTATATTTTCTGTTTCCGCCTTTTTTATCGTTTTTTCTTCAACATTCACTCCTTCTGCTATAATTATAGCTGCGAGATTTAGCAAAGATGCTATTGCGACTATATTTTGGTGGCTTTGAATCGTTATCCAAATATCATTTTCTTTAGCATTTGCCATAACCCAGCTTAAAAGATCAGATGCATATCCTTCATCAATATTTCTGCTGAGATTTGTGGTTTTTGTAACTAACTTTAAGTCAAGTAACTTCTGTATTTGATTTAAATCCACTTTATATCACTCTCCATAATCTCGTATTCTTGCAATTGGAGATGGTTGTAAAAAAACAGCATAGGATATGTGCCAGGTTTATGTTATACGATATACAAATTCACTCTCAATGCCGCTGAATTTTGATTACCATTCTTATTTTTGTTCCCTTCCCAATTTCAGAACTTATTTCAAAAATATCAGCGGACTTTTTCATATTTGGTATTCCCATACCTGCACCAAATCCCAGTTCTTTAATTTTATCTGAAGCAGTAGAGAAACCCTCCTGAAGCGCTTTGTGTATATCCGGAATCCCCGGTCCTTCATCTTTGGCATGTATTTCTATATATGTGGGGGTAACGCCAAGTATTAGTTTTCCTCTAAATGCATGTATTACAATATTCATTTCGGCTTCATACGCCGCAATGGATGCCTTTTTAATCACCACAGGGTCAATACCTATTTGTTTTAACACCTTTTTCATCTGCTCGGCCGCTTCCCCGGCTTTATTAAAATCACTTCCAACTATATCGTACTCTTTCAACAGCCTCATTGAATATCCTCCAAATAGTATGTCAGATACTCTAATTGAGCGGCTAAATCCACTCTTCTCAGGATTATATTTTCTTTTACTGTTATATTTATCGGAGCAAAATTTATTATACCCCTTACTCCGGCTTCAACCAGCCTATCGGCAACTTCCTGAGCCGCTGGTGCAGGCACAGCAATCATACCCAAGTTTATGTTGAATTCTTTAATTTTCTCATCAAGTAGATCAAGAGAATATATATCTATATCGGAAATCTTTTCTCCTATTTTCTTAGGATCATTATCAAAGATACATTTTATATCAAAACCTCTCTGACAAAAACCCTTGTATTTCGATAGAGCTCTACCTAAATTACCTGCCCCTATTATAGCTACTGACCATAACTTGTCTAATCCTAATATTCTCATTATATAACTATAAAGCTCTTTTGCATTATATCCTACACCCCTAGTCCCAAATTCGCCAAAATAGGCGAGATCTTTACGCACTTGTGCAGGAGTGACACCGGTTGCCTGTGCTATATGTTTTGATGACACCGTTGTTATTCCTCTTTCATCAGCTTCCATCAAATATCTCGAATATAAGGATAGGCGGCCGATAGTTGCATCTGGAATCTTGAATTTTCTAAACATACCATAGATCACTCCTTCAAAATTATTCTAGCACAACATTATTCTTTTGACAATAGCAAAAGTGAAATTTATCACAATGTCACATGATTGAAATATATTCAACAATAAAATTAATGATTTTGAAATCCCGAAATAAGAAGCGGCCTAGCAAGGAAGGGTTTTATGCTTTAATCAAAGTTTTTTTTGATAAAAAACTGCTCATCGATAATTTTAAAATTATACTTTTTAACTCCTGAACTTTGAAAAACTTTATAATCATTAGTTACAAAAACGGCATCAGTGTGTTCCAGTTTCTCAACAAATTTTAAACCGTCCGGCAGTCCTAATATGAATGCGGTGGTAGATATAGCATCAGCATTCATGGAATTGTCAGCTATTATCGTAACACTCAATAAATCGTTTTTTACGGGAAGGCCTGTTTTTATATCAAATATGTGATGGTACATCCTTCCCTCTTCTTCGAAATATCTCTCATACGGGCCTGATGTTACTAATGTCTTGTCCACCACCTCAACAGTTGCAAAAACGCTCCCTCTTGTTTCGAAAGGGTTTTGTAACCCTATCTTCCATGGATTTTTATTGGGTTTTGTCCCTAAAGCATAAATATTCCCACCTAAATCGGCTATACCACTGCTAACACCGTTTTGTTTTAATATCTTAACAACTTCATCTGTTGCATATCCTTTTGCAATACCACCCAAATCCAAAGCCATACCGTAATTTTTTAAAAATACACTATTTTGTTTTTCATCTAACTCCACTTGTCTATAGTCCACTAGGGGTAAAACTTCATCTATTTCAACAGCTGTAGGTACACTTGCCGTTCCTGTACCTATACCCCACAATTTTACCAAAGGGCCTACCGTTATATCAAACCTTCCCTTGGAAATTTTAGAATGGTAAAGACCTTTTTTTATTACATGAAATGTATCCGGACTTACCGCAATGCGGCTTTTCCCCGCCCCTTCGTTAACCCTAATTACTTCACTGGTATCAGCATTTATCGTCATTTTATTTTCAATATCAGCAATCCGGTTAAATGCTTTGTCAATGGCCCCGGAAGCGGTAGGGCCATAGGCCTTTATTTCTATCAATGTATCAAGCATGAAACCAGTTTTTACTACGGGTTCTTTTTCCGTGAAATTGGAACAAGCCACGGTATTAGATAAAATTAAAAGGGCAAAAGCCATTATTAACAATTTTATTTTCACATATGCTATTTTCGTTATAACCCCTCCCTTTATACACTGAGTTATTTGTCGTTTATAAGAATAACCCATGTGCCATTTAGGTCCTTATCAAAGATTTAAGAAGGCACGCAAATTCTATCCCCGTCCACTATTAGGGATAAGGGGTGTTGGGAATAACCCCTTTTTGTCACATATTTTATCATAAAGGTTTTCCATATCAGAATCAGGTTTTTATAGTTGATGTATAAATATCCCACTAAGTAACTTAGGCTCAAACCAAGTGGATTTTGGGGGCATTATACTATTCGAATCGGCAATACACATGAGGTCATCGAGTGGTGTTGGAAATAAGGAAAAGGCAATTTTCATTTCACCACTATCGACCCGTCTTTCTAGTTCTCTTAGCCCTTTTACTCCTCCTACAAAATCAATCCTGTTGTCAACTCTCGGATCTGTAATATTAAGAACAGGAACGATTATCAGATCGTGTAGTATTGATACATCTAAACTTTTGATGGGGTTTTTTCCATTAAAACTATGTGGTTTTGCTTTTAATCCATACCATTTTTCGTTCAAGTACATACCAAAAAAATGTTTTTCTTGGGGTTTATAGGCACTTCTACCTTCGTAAACAAATTCAAAGTTTTCTTTGATTTTTTTTACCAATTCATCCTTACTTAAACCGTTTAAATCCTTTATAACTCGGTTATATTCAAGTATTGCCAGCTGTGTATCCGGAAAGATGACTGACAGAAAATGATTGTACCCCTCATCTCCACTATAATTAGGGTTTTTTGCCCTTTTAGCCATCCCAACTTTAGTTGCCGCTGCCGCCCTATGATGCCCGTCGGCTATATATAAAGCCTTTACTTGTGCAAATAAATCCACAATCTCTTTAATGATGATTTTATTATCTACAACCCATACCGCTTGTCCCACTCCATCATTAGAATAAAAATCGTAAACAGGAATATGGTTTGAAATCCAGTCATCTGTAATTTGTGTAATTTTGGGATTTTCGCGATAGGTCATAAGCACTGGTCCAGTATGTGCCCCGACATAGTTTATATGGTCTGCCCTATCCGGTTCTTTTATCGGCAAAGTGTGTTCATGTTTTTTAATAACATTGTTTTGGTAGTCATCAATGGATGTACAAGTCACTATACCTTTTTGTATCAAGTTTTTACTGCTCAATTGGTAAATATACAGCCATGGGCTTTTGTCTTGTATGAACACTTTTTCGTCGATCATGTTAAGTAGTTTTTCCCGGGCTTTTGCATAGACTTTAAAATCATAAGGGTCTGTAAACTCTTCAAAGGCAATTTCAGGCCGATTAATATATAAAAACGAGTGTTCATTATTTTTAACTAGTTGGCGTGCTTCCTTTGCAGTTACTATATCGTAGGGAGGAGCCGCCACTTTTGAAACAAATTCCTTTGTGGGTCTTATAGCCCTAAAAGGTTTTATTATAGCCATTTTTACCTCCAATTTATAAAATATACACCTTGATCTCAGTATGGAAAATTATTCTTGTGATTGAAATTAAACTTAAGTTAATAACCGTTTAAGTATTTTATTTGCCATTTGTGGATTTGCCTTCCCTTTAGTTTCTTTCATTATTTGACCAACTAGAAAGCCTAAAGCCTTTTTCTTGCCATTCCTATAATCCTGAACCGATTTAGAGTTATTGTCAATGATTTTTTTAGCAATACTTACGAGCTCCGTTTCATCAGAGATTTGAACAAGACCTTTTTCTTTTACTATATCCCTAGGTGATTTTCCGGAATCAAACATATCCCTAAAAACATCCTTGGCAATCTTCCCACTTATAGTGCCTTTGTCAATCATAGTAAGCATGTCTACCAGTTGCTTTGGGGTAAATTTCAAATCATTAATGTCTTGCCCTGTTTCATTTAAAACACCCATCAATTCAACCATTATCCAGTTGCTAACAATTTTGGGATCATGATAGTGTTTGGCACATTCCTCGTAAAAGTTTGAAAGAACTCTCGATGCTGTAATAACATCAGCATCATATGCAGGTAGACCATATTCTTCAATGAATCTTGCCTTTCGCATATGAGGCAATTCGGGAATTTCGTTATGTATTTTTTCTTTCAAACCCTCATCGATTATAATTGGTGAAAGATTTGGTTCAGGTGTATATCGGTTTTCAATTTTGCCCCTCATGTGGACAGTAACACCTCTTGACTCGTCCCACCGGCGGGTCTCTTGGGCGATTTGCCCGTCGTTTTCAAGAATTTCTCGCTGACGCTTTTCTTCGTATTCTATAGCACGTCTAACAGCTCTGAAAGAACCTAGATTTTTAACTTCAACTTTGGTGCCGAAGATATCTGTTCCCTTAGGCCTAATAGAAACATTTAAATCACATCTTAGGGATCCTTCCTCCATTTTACAGTCGGAGACTTCGATATATTCAAGTATATTTTTTAATTCATTTAAGTAAAGCCCAGCCTCTTCTGCTGTACGAATGTCCGGTTTTGTGACAATTTCAATTAAAGGCACTCCGGCCCTATCCAAATCTACAAGGGAATATTCACTGTCTTCTTCGTGAATTAATTTGCCCGCATCTTCTTCCATATGCATAAATTGTATCCCAATACGTTTAACTTGACCACTTGCCAACTCTATTTCTATATAGCCATTTCTCGCTAATGGAATATAATACTGAGAAATTTGGTAAGCTTTTGGAATATCCGGATAAAAGTAGTTCTTCCTATCAAACCTTGAAAAATCTGTTATATTGCAGTTTAGTGCAAGGCCGGCCTTTATAGCAAATTCAACAACTCGCTTATTCATGAGGGGAATAACCCCGGGCATTCCAAGACAAATAGGACAACAGTGACTATTCGGCTCTTTTCCAAATTCCGTGCTACAACCACAAAAAATTTTTGTTTTTGTCAAAAGCTCCACATGTACTTCAAGACCAACAATGGTTTCGTAAGTCATACTTAAACCCCCTCCAATTCCGGGCGTCTTTTGTGATAATCCGTACTTTGTTCGAACATATACGCAGCTTGCAATATTGACATTTCGTCAAAAGCTTTACCAATTATTTGTAAGCCTATAGGCAATCCCTTAGAGAAACCACAAGGAATTGATATGGCCGGTAATCCTGCTAAACTTGCCGGCACAGTATACAAATCATTCACGTACATTTTTAAGGGATCATCTATCTTTTCTCCGAGCTTAAAAGCAATGGTCGGCACTGTGGGTGCTATTATAAAATTATATTTGTTAAAAATACTGCCAAAGTCCATTTTAATAAGAGTCCTTACTTTTTGTGCTTTGAGATAGTACTTATCATAATGTCTGGCATCACACAAATATGTTCCAAGTATTATACGTCGTTTTACCTCAAGGCCAAATCCTTCTCCACGACTTTTTTTATATAAATCCTGCAAATCTTCATATCCATCGGCCCTGTATCCATATCGAATACCGTCATATTTGCCCAACTCGGAACTCGCTTCAGCTGAAACAATTATATAATAAGCCCACAAGGCGTATTTTGTATGTGGAAGACTTATTTCCTCGCAATTACACCCTAAGTCCTCATAAGTGCGGGCAGCTCTTAAAATCGCACTTTTTACTTCTTCGTCTATTTCATCCCCTAAAAACTCCTTGGGTATACCTATCTTGGCATTTTTCATCTCGGTTTCAACGGATTTAAAGTATTCTGACACTGCGGAATCCGAAGATGTGGGATCCAGCGAATCAAACCCGGAAATAGCGTTAAGTACAATAGCACAATCTTTCACATCTTTTGTAATTGGCCCAACCGTATCCATGGATGAAGCAGTTGTAGCCAAACCGAAACGTGATACTCTTCCGTAAGTAGGTCTAAGTCCTACGACCCCACAATAACTGGCAGGTTGTCTTATAGACCCACCTGTATCAGAACCTAAAGAATATATACATTCATCAGCTGCAACGGCGGCCGCAGAACCACCCGACGAACCCCCCGGTACCTTTTCCAAATTCCAAGGATTTTTAGTTGGATAGAAAAAAGAACTCTCTGTAGAAGAGCCCATTGCAAACTCGTCCATGTTTGTCTTTCCTAAAACAATAGAATCATTGCCTTTTAGCTTGATTAAAACTGTGGCATCATACGGTGGTACAAAGTTTTGAAGCATTTTCGAGCAGCATGTGGTTTTTAAATCTTTTGTACATATATTATCTTTTATTGCAACGGGGATCCCCGATAGAGGTTGCTTAAAATCAGCTTTTTGATCAATATCATGGCTTACTTTAAGGGCTTTCTCTTTATCTAAAGTAACATAGGCTTTTACCTTATTGTCTATGCTCTCAATCCTTTTGTAAATAGAGCCTGTCAATTCTTTGGAAGTTATCTTTTTTTTCTTTAAAAGTTCATGAATTTCGTGAGCCGTAAGTCTATGTAATCCCACAATTTTACCTCCATTCTAAAATATCCTATTACTTACTCTATAATCCTTGGCACCCTAAAAAACCTATTATCTTTATCAGGGGCGTTTTTTAACACTTCCCGGATAGGAAGACTTTTCAGGACAGTATCCTCCCTGAGTACGTTTTTATCAGTTATAGGGTGGATTGTAGGTTTGACCCCTTTAGTATCAACCTGACCCAATTCATCAAAACATTTCAATAAAAAATTCAATTCTTTTGTAATCACATTCTTTTCCTTCTCGGAAATACGAATATGAGCCACTTCAGCCATATGTTCTACAACTTCATCACCTAAAAACACATTTTCACCTCTTTTGTTCATTACTTTTCATACCATTGAATTTTATCATTTTACAATATTTTATACAATCTCATCAATAAAACTTTTGAAGGCATAAAATACTAGCATTGCCAATCTCCTTATACCTTTTGTATTGGGCCCTGTGTTACTATGATTGATAGGTCCTAATATAATATGATCTGTTGAAACCCATAATTACTATAAAAGGCAACCCTCGTTTTTGTGGTTGTACATAAATATCCTGTATCGCCACATCATCAACTACCGGATATATTGTAAAAAACCTTTGTAAGATCCTTCCAAAGGGTTTCGCTAAAATATTGGCTAACAAAAAAGCCATAATTACATTTAATATATTAAAATTATGAGAAGAAAATAAGATAATAATAAACACCAGTGAAAACAAAAAATTTGCCGCCGCAATGGATGTTCCACAACGTGGATGTATTGCCAGGCTTTTCTCCCCATTCATCATTCGGAACTGGCCTTCTCGCACAGCACTCATTACTTCATGTAGTGGGGGAAGGTCAGGACCTGATAAGGAAAAACCGTTAGGATCAGCAAGACCACCCACTTGTAGAGTCCTTCCGTATCTCTCCTCCATTACATTTATCGTTGCATGTTCCAAACTGTGATTTTTTCTTATCCTACGATCAAAAGCAATTTTTAAAATTTGCCACGGAATTGTCACAACATTATAAAAGGAATTAAATACGAAAACATAAGGAAGTAGAAATAAAAAACCTATGCCGAAAAATACAATTATCGGTATAAGAAGATAGGGAAATAACATAATTATAACGAACAGAGCCATTAAAAATAACACTGTGGTAGACACCTCCCACCTAGCAAACTGAAATTAATAATTTGCATACACATACTACTGATAGGGGCTATGCTAAGAACTTTCCACGTTAAAACAGCATTTGAAATGTATTTGTCAAACTAACGACATTATATCATAAATATGACTAGAATGTGAAAACACCATCAAAGTATTCAAGTCAAATGCAGTTTCTCAACAAAAATATTGTAAAACCATGTTTAGATTGTTTTATGCAGAATTGTGGTTTTAGTGTATAATATAATACGTTGGAATAAATAATTTAGTTCTTGATTGGGGTTGTATAATATGTTTTACATAGATCTACCTTTTTTTATCAAAGATATCTGTGATATATTACACCGTGCAGGTTTTGAAGCTTATATTGTCGGTGGTGCCATACGAGATTTATTAATGAACCGCAAAAGTTCCGACTTTGATGTAGCCACTAATGCACTTCCCGAAGAAATAAAATCAATATTTTCAAAAACTAAGTCCCATGGGAACTTTGGCACTGTTCTCATAAAAAATAATGGAAAAAGAGTTGAAATTACACCTTTTCGGGACGATGCGCCTGGTAGAAAACCTGACTATTCCTTTGGAGGTAGTATTTATACCGATCTTGCCCGTAGGGATTTTACAATTAATTCAATTGCTTTTAACCCTATAACAAATGATCTAATAGATCCATACATAGGGTTAAATGACATAAAAAATAAAGTGATAAGATGTACCGGTAGCACTAAGCGAATATGGGAAGACCCTTTGAGGGCTATGAGAGCGGCACGCTTTCAGGCACAGCTTGGGTTTTCTATTGAAGCTTCAACTCTGTATGCTTTGAAAACGCACGCACAAGGTCTAAAAAATATTTCCCAAGAACGAATACGCAGTGAATTGACAAAACTAATAATGGGAGACTATTGCTTTGATGGTCTGATAACCCTTGTCGTAACAGATCTTATGAAATACATCATACCTGAACTGATGCTAGGTATAGGAGTGATGCATTATAATAAACCATTGGATGTATTAGAGCACAATTTAGTGGCATGCAAAACAGTTAGAAATACTTTGCACCTTAAATTAGCGGCCCTTTTACATGATATCGGCAAACCCCATACTGCCATTTCAGGCAAAAACGGGTTGGAATTTCCAAATCACCATATTAAGTCGGCGATCCTCGCGAACAATGTCTTGAGAAGGCTCCGATTTAAAAACAAAATAATAAAAAAAGTGGTTCTTTTAATTGAAAACCACATGTTTTATTATTCTACTAGCTCCCCTGTTTCACATGCAAGAAAACTCATCTCTAATGTTGGGTGGGATAATATATATGATCTGGTTGATCTTCGAAAAGCTGATCGAATATCTAGTGGTTTTGACAGTGTTCATTGCCCCGGCCTAAAAAAATTGATTACTGATTTGGATATCTTAAAAGGTGAACAAAGTGATTATCAAATAAAAGACCTAGCAGTAACCGGCCGGGACATTATAAAACATCTAAAAGCCACACCCGGACCTAAGATCGGCCGGATACTAAAAAAACTTTTGGACGTAGTGATAGAAAATCCCGAATTAAATACAAAAACTCACTTGCTTGATATAGCTAAAAATGTATGAAAAGTCCAATCTGGGTTATGTGTTAGATTTATCAAGGGAGGTAGCCCTGCCCCTTTAATTTAAGATATGTTACATGAATTTTTACTTTATAATATAATAGCATGTTTCTAGCTCTTCATTGCCTACCTCCGGTAGCTTAGACTTTAACTCAGTTATAACGGATTCATCAATTCCGTAAAAGTCCCCGCCTAGGATTCTTGAACACACATTGTGACTTGCATGAGAGCCCTTGTTTCTCGCTACAAATTGCAGTATTTCATGTATTTGCTGTTCTTTACCAATCAACTAAAACACCTCCCGTTATTATTAAATATACTTCTGTCACTTTAACCCAATGTAAATTTATTTATGTTGCTAAGTATAGTTTATTTTTAGCACACTTGAGATGTTTTATTCCCTTATTTATCTGAGACGTTTTTAGCCTAGTCCAAGTGATACATCACCACTTAAAACCCGGATAACTTTTCCTGACTTGGTTTTAACTAATAGGGCTCCGGACTCATGAATGTCAATAGCCATACCTTCGACAATTTTGTGTTTTTCCGTAATCATCACTTTTTTACCTAGATGTATACATAGAGCCCTCCATTTTTTAAATATTTCACAAAAACCTTCCACTTCTGCTCTTACGTAATAGTATTCAAGTTTCCTTAATAGGTTTGACAATACTTTTATACGGCTGATCTTTTTCCCTTTAATCCTTTTGAGAGAAGTACTACTATTTTTTAAAATTCCGGGAAAATCCACATTATTTGCATTTATTCCTATACCGATCACCACATAGTTTATTAAATCCATTTCCGCACTCATTTCTGTGAGAATACCGCATACTTTTTTTCCATCTACAAGAATGTCATTAGGCCATTTAACATTTGCACAAATCCCAGTTGCTTCATTTATGGCCTCTGCAACCGCCACGGCCGCCATTATTGTTAGTTTTGGTGCCTCCATCGGAACTAGGTGTGGCCTTAGAATTAAAGAAAACCAAATTCCTCCATACGGAGAAACCCAGGTTCGACCCATTCTCCCCTTACCTTTTTGTTGTCTTTCCGCTATTACAATAGTCCCAAAAGGTGCCCCTTCCCAGGCTAATTGTTTTGCATTTTCATTAGTTGACTCAGTGGTAGGTTTGTAAAAAATTTTCTCACCAAAGATTTTCAACTTGCAATTTGCCCATATTTCTTCCGGTAATAACAAATCGGGTGATTCAATAAGGCAGTAACCTTTTCTCGGAAAAGAATCTATGATATAGCCATTATTTCTTAAAGCGTTTATTTGCTTCCATACAGCAGAACGGGTTATTTGAAATTTCTCGGCTATTTCCTCTCCAGATATGTAAACTCCTTTATTCGCAAGTAATAACATCAAAAGCTTATTTGGTTGTGACCTATCGGAAATACAGGTGATATTTTTGGTCATTGGCATTAGCACCCTCTTTCAAATTCGTACATCGAACAGGTGTAAGACCATATTAACATATTTTTACCTACAAAAACACATGAGTTGACAGCATATTATTATTAATTTCTGCCACGTTCTATGCCCCTGTAATAAGTTAACTACCCCTTACATCCGCTGTTTATAGTATAGAGTGCAAAGGGTAGTTTCCGTATGTTACATGCAATATGTTCCTTAAATACAAGAATGATATCCGCAAATTGCAGTGTTTTTTTTAAATACTGGTTTTAAAAATATTCCTATATTACCTTTGGATCGGCTTTTTCTATTATTTTTTTTTGCCTTTAGATCTACTTGGTGGCGTTTTTAAAGGATTGTTTTTCATGAATTCCTCTGATAATTCATAGTCCTTGGATCGATTATCATCAACCAAATTCCCCTTAAATCTACCTTGCTGTGGGATTAATTTGCTTTTGTTTTTTTCTTTTTTGCGCTTCTTTTTAGCCACTTGCTTCCCTCCTTCGATTTACATCTTAAGTTTAGTGTTTCCATTTTATTTAAATAAATCCATAAAAATAAAAAGAGTATCCACTTTGTATTTGAGTGAATACTAATAGGCCCACTTTTTATTTTATTTACTTTAATTTGGAAGTTCCGCCTTTCTCATGCGAAGATTTTTTGGTGTTACTTCTAAAAGCTCATCATTTTTAATAAATTCAAGGCATTTTTCTAGGGTCATTTCCTTATAAGAGTCCAATCTTAATGCCTCTTCAGCAGATGAAGAACGTATGTTGGTAACATGTTTCTTTTTACATACATTTATTACAAGATCTTCTTGGCGAGAATTTTCCCCGATAATCATACCTTTATATACTTTGACTTGTGGGCCAATAAATAAAGTCCCTCTCTCCTGTGCATTGTAAAGGCCATACACACTGCTCTCTCCCGTTTCAAATGCCACCAGTGAACCTCGGTTTCGAGTAGACAACTCACCTTTATAGTTAATGAAGCCCGCAAATGCAGAATTTAAAATTCCCTCACCCTTAGTATCTGTTATAAAAATAGAGCGATACCCCAAAAGTCCACGTGTAGGAATTTCAAACACCAATCTAAGAGAATTCCCCCCTATGTTTTCCATACTAACTAATTGACCATGGCGGACACTCATCTTTTTTATAACAACACCCATGTAATCCTTCGGAATATCTATAGTTACAAATTCGTTGGGCTCTTTTTTCTTTCCATTGACTTCTTTTACAATAACCGTTGGTTTAGATACCTGAAATTCAAAGCCCTCTCTGCGCATGGTTTCGATCAGGACGGAAAGGTGCAATTCTCCTCTCCCAGAAACTTTGAAGCTATCAGGATTGCCCGTTTTTTCTACTCGCAAACTTACATTGCTTTTAGCCTCTTTAAATAACCTATCCCTTAAATGTCTTGATGTAACATAATCTCCTTCCTGACCGGCAAATGGGCTATTGTTTGCACTAAAAATCATAGAAAGTGTTGGTTCATCTATACTCACATATGAAACAGGTACAGGGTTTTCTAAATTAGCGATTGTTTCTCCTATGTTTACATCTTCAATTCCCGTAATGGCAATTATCTCCCCAATTTTAGCAGAAGAAATGTTTTTTCTTTTTAAACCGCTAAATTCGAATAAGTTGCTTATTTTAACATTTAAAATTGAACCATCATTTTTGCATAGTGCATATTCATTACCAACAGTTATTGTTCCGCTAAAAACCCTTCCTATTGCTATCCTACCCACATATTCATCATAATCAAGGGTTGTAATCAGCATTTGTAATGGAGCCTGACTATCCCCCACAGGTGCAGGTATATATTCTATTATAGTATCAAATAAAGGCTTTAAATCTTTTGACGAATCTCCAAGTTTCAACTTTGCGAAACCACCGCGGGCAGAAGCAAAAACGACAGGAAACTCGATTTGAGAATCATCAGCTCCCAAATCAATGAAAAGCTCCAACACCTCATCGATCACTTGTTCACTGCGAGCATTGGGCCTATCAACTTTATTAACAACAACAATAGCAGGTAGATCTAATGCCAACGCCTTTTTTAAAACAAAGCGTGTTTGTGGCATAGGCCCTTCAAAAGCATCTACTAATAACAGCACTCCATCTACCATTTTAAGCACACGCTCAACCTCACCACCGAAATCCGCATGACCGGGTGTATCAACTATATTTATTTTTATATCGTTGTAAACCACAGCGGTATTCTTTGACAAAATAGTTATTCCCCGCTCACGCTCGAGCTCATTCGAATCCATCACCCTATCTTCAATCCTTTGATTCTTTCGGAATACACCGCTTTGTTTTAAAAGACCATCTACAAGAGTGGTTTTACCGTGATCCACATGAGCTATAATAGCTATATTCCTAATATCTTCACGTTTTACATCCATTATTACTATATCCTCCAAAGGTTCAAGCATAAAAATACATTTTTCCGTCAATTATATCCACATTTATGCTTCGTTTTTCAAGCAAATTAGTTAAAAAAGCACTGACCGAAGTTATGGTTATAAAATACTGGGAAATATTCATAGGAATCTTATACTTTTTAATTATTAATTGTGCCAAATCTTCACGTGTTAAAGGCTGGGCTAAATAATTTAATACTATTTCTAGGTTGGCATTGACATTATCAATGTTTTTCCTAATGAGGGATTTAGGATCACAAATGGGATCATCGCAGTGAGAAATCATATAATGCTCATAATCGGTGTCAAGTAGAAATTCTAATGTTTTTAAATGTGCCCCAACATCAAATAAAAATGGAAACGGATATTTCTTCATTTTTTCTTCGCTGAAAAATGCATCTCCACAAAAAAGAACCTTATCCTCTGTAGCAACGCCTATTTGACCAATACTATGGCCTTCCAATGAGAGTATCTCAAAGTTCTTATCACCCAGTTTTACAGTCCCTTCTTCAACCTCAATATCCACTAGGGTGTCCCGGGCTCTTAAAATCCTAGTAGAAAGTCCCGGCATTGTAGAAGCACCATATAATACGATACTTTCAAGGTAACTATTCTCCATAAAAAGTCTTTCTCTATGTGACGCCACTGTAAACACACCTGGATAACATTCTTTAATAACATTATTTGCACCGAAATGATCCGGGTGCGCATGGGTGTTTATAATATACTTTACCTTTAAATTGTTATTTTCTAAAACTTTTAGAATTTTTCTACCTGTGATATTATCCAACCCTGTATCCACTAAGCTACAAAAACCATTCCTATACCTGTATAGCCCTACATTTGTGGCACCGGATATATAATATGTGCGACCTCTAAGTTTTATAAGTCTCATTAATTTCCTCCAATCGGTGTTTTACAAGTGCCTGCTAGCATGTGTCCTGCACGCTACTTTCTTCCCCATTTATCCAAGGGCTAAGAATAAAAACAGACTTTCTTGCCATAAGTTTTGCACTGTTATATATATTATATATCTGCCTATTTGAAAAAATCAACTTTGGCGCTAAGCACCAAAGTTATTGAGTTATCTGATATTCCGTTCGGTGTAGTAGTGAAAAAATTGGTTAGAGGCAAAACTTTAACCTGTCAACTCCTCATATTTATTTTTCCAATAATCTAAACGCGTTTTCATTTCATTTAGGATTTCCAAGTCTTTCTCTGTATAAAATCCCTCTTGAACTCGATTTTCATCGGCTTTTATTCCTTCTTTAAAAGTCACGAGAGCCGCCTGAAACAGTCCTCGTGCAAAAGCAGCGCGATTGATTTCATGTGGCCATTTGGAATCTTTGTAATCTCTTATAAAGGCTTTGAGGATATCAAAAAACATATCACCATCAGTATAAAGATTGATATTAAATTCAAGATTTTTAGACATATATAAAACCTCCCGGCCATTGACTTTGTATTTATATAGTTCAACAAAAAATTGAAAACTCCTCCCGGTTTTCATGCAGTAAGACATTTCAAATCACTGCACCCAAACCGGCAAGACTTAAAACAAAAACCAATATATTTTTACTAAGGGGAACAGTTTTAAAAATAGGTTGAAACAATGGTATATATATTACAGCAAAAAGCATTGCAGTGGAAAGTATAACTGACAGTGTAAGGTGGATATTGCCCAAAGGGTTTTGCCAACGAATGTTAACACTATCGGATCTACATTCAAAGACAAATAAGAGTTGAGTCATAACCAATGTTGCAAAAGCCGCAGTCCTCGCAAGCTCTAAGTTGTTTTGGCTGTATATATTGACGACTATAAATGCCACTAATGTCACAAGGCTTATTATTACACCTCTATATACAATTTTTTCTCCCAGGCCGCGAGAGAAAACATTCTCATATTTTCCCCTAGGTTTACAGTTCATTATATATTTTTCCGGAGGGTCAATACCCAACGCCATAGCCGGAAGGCCATCGGTAACAAGATTAACCCATAGGATTTGTATTGGAATTAGTGGCAATGGAAAACCCAACAGTGATGTCCAAATCATCGTAAGGATTTCCCCTACATTGCAGGAAAGAAGGTATCGTATGAATTTCCTAATATTGTTGTATATCACCCTACCTTCCTCGATAGCAGCCACTATACTTGCAAAATTATCGTCCATTAATATCATATCTGAAGCTTCTTTAGTTACATCAGTCCCACTTATACCCATAGATACACCAATATCCGCTTCCTTCACAGCCGGTGCATCATTTACACCATCTCCAGTCATTGCAACAATATGACCCTTTTTCTTTAAAGTCTTGACAATCTTTAGCTTGTGACGTGGTGTCACTCGTGCGAATACATTTACATCATCTATTTGCCGGAAAAACTCTTTTTCACTCATGTTGTCCATATCTTGTCCCGTTATAACCCTATTACCTTCTATTATCATTCCCAAATCTCGCGCTACCGCCCAAGCCGTTGATTTATGATCACCTGTTATCATAATTGGTCTTACTCCCGATGTATAGCATTTTTGAATTGCCGTAATTGCCTCCGGCCTTGGAGGGTCAATAAGTCCCATCATACCAAGGTAAGTGAGATCTTTTTCTAGATCTGCTTCTTCAAGCTCATTTATTGAGAGTTTTCTATATGCAAACCCCAGTACTCTTAATGCCTTTCCACCCATATCATCATTTGCAGTTAGGATTCTTGTTTCATCTTTTTTAGTAATCGGACGCCTTCTACCCTTATATTGCAAATTTGTACATAGTGATAAAATCACATCCGGTGCACCTTTTGTAAAAAGAAAAAGTTCACCTTTTTTTGACTTAACTACAACGGACATGCGTTTTCTATTTGAATCAAAGGGTATTTCTTTAATCCTTTTGTAATTTTCGTCTATGGCTTCCTTCATTATTCGAGCCTTTAGCCCTGCTATTAAAATTGCAACTTCTGTCGGATCGCCATATGTATCAAATTCTTTATTATCTTTTACTTTGGTAAATATTTTGTTTGCTTTTTTTTTATAGATTTTAGCGTTATTACAAGACACACCTACTTCAAAAAGCCTTATCGCTTCCTGAGGTAAATTATTTAAAACCCTACCACTTTGAGTCATGAAACCCCCTTTGTTCCTATACCCTGTACCAGTAATTAAAATCGTTTCACCGGAAATATGTACCTTTCTTACAGTCATCCGATTTTCCGTTAAAGTCCCTGTTTTATCACTACATATAACAGTAGCACAACCCAAAGTTTCTACTGCGGTCAATCGCCTTATTATTGCATTTTTCCTTATCATCCTTTGAACACCTAAAGTTAAGACTATAGTGACAATAGCAGGTAAACCTTCTGGTATTGCGGCCACTGCAAGGCTTACACCGAAAAGAAACATATCATATATACTCTCGCCCCGTGCAACCCCTAATAACGCAACAGCGGCACATATAAATAGGCAGAGAAACACAAGCTGTTTTCCCAGAAGGTCCAATCTGGTTTGTAAGGGGGTTTGTTCATCTTCTATATCACTTATCATACTAGCTATTTTCCCCATTTCCGTATCCATACCTATCTTTTCTACTAGCATTTTTCCTCTGCCAGTCACCACCAAAGTACCCATAAATACATAATTTTGCATGTGAATGTGTAGCCTAGATATTTCTTCGTTTTCCCTAGTTTTCTCCACTGGTAAGGACTCACCTGTGAGTAAAGACTCGTCTATTTTTAGGTTTTCAACCATCAATATAATACCATCTGCCGGGACCCTATCCCCGCTTTCAAGTAATACTATATCTCCGGGAACGATGTCCTTTGCAGATATTATTGCAATACTTCCATCCCGCAAAACCTTTGCCATAGGGGCCGCAAGCCTATGCAAAGCCTGAAGAGATTTTTCCGTCCTATATTCCTGTATAAAACCAAGCATACCGTTTAATATCACTATTGCGGCAATAGCAATGGCATCAGCCATCTCTCCAAGGTAAGCAGAAACGAGAGCCCCAGTCAATAGAACTAGAATCATAAAATCCTTGAACTGGTTAGTAAAAACCTTTATCATTGAAATTTCGCTACTCTGCTGTAACCGATTCTCCCCAAATATTTTCTTTTTTAATGGTATCTCTTTATTAGACAGGCCAACACTGGGATCTGTTTTGTATATACTCACGAAAATTCCCTCCACCAGGATTGTTTGCTTTAAAAACATATGTTATTAGAAAAGGGAATATGTATGTGAAAAGCAAAATAAGCAGCCTTGCTGCTTATTTTGTGGTCAACTACAGATGAAATCAATCATTGAATCAATTTATTGGGTTTTTACACCATCTAAAGCCCCACTTAAATCATCAATAATATCTCTTACATTTTCAATTCCTACAGAAAGCCTTACCATACTTTCAGTAAGACCAAATTCCCCAAGCCTTTCTTTTGGGTATCCTACATGAGTCATAGCAGCCGGGAGTTCTATTAAGGTTTCACAATCACCGAGACTTACACCAAGTTTTACAAGTTTAATATTATTGACCAACTCCTTTGCCGCTTTTATGCCCCCTTTCAATTCAAAACTAAGTATCGCACCAAAGCCCTTCATTTGCCTTTTTACCAGTTCATGACTTTTAAAATTTTTTAGGCCGGGATACATTACTTTAATAACCTTCGGATGATTCACCAAAAATCCTGCAATTTGTTTTGCATTTGCTTCATGTTGCCGCATCCTCAGACCTAATGTCTTCAAACCCCTTAGCATTAACCATGCATTAAATGGACTCATTACCCCACCAAATTCACACATATATTCAAATTTGAGTTTTTGTATGTATTCCATATCTTTAGATATAGCAACACCGCCTAAGGCATCACCATGACCACATATGTATTTAGTTGCACTATGGACTACAACATCTACATTTAAAGAAAGTGGTTTTTGAAAATAGGGTGTTGCAAATGTATTATCAACAACAACTTTGACATTGTGAACCTTTGCAAGCGCCACTATTTCTTTTATGTCTATTATCGCCAAGTTTGGATTTGAAGGGGTTTCGAAGTATAGAACCTTCGTATTTTTGTCAATTGATGACTCCACAGATCTTAGATCAGTAAAATCCACACTTTTGCAATCTATGTGATATTTTGTCAAGAGCTTATGTGTCACTGTAAAACTGGAGCCATAAAGAGTCTTATGGACAACCAAATTATCTCCGGGCGATAAAAATGAAAACAACACCGAAGAAATTGCCGCCATTCCGGATGCAAAAGCCACAGCATCTTCCCCTTCTTCTAGGACAGCCATCCTTTTTTCAAAAAGCTGTAATGTGGGATTATTGCCCCGAGTATAAACAAAACCCTCCTTTTTAAAACTCATAATATCTTCTACGTCTTTCACATCATCAAATACATATGAAGATGTCATGAAAATTGGAGGGTTTAAGGCATTCCAAGGATTACTTTCATTCATCCCTCCATGAATCGAAAGAGTGTCAAAACAATAATTATTATCCAAAATTTCTTCCCCCCATACATTTTTTTTATTTAAAGAAGCGGTTTTCCGTTTCAAAATATTTGAACAGAAAACCGCCACACAAAACTATATGAAAGCTATTACTTTGAACTCATGGTTTCTTTTAATTTTTCAGGATCAATTTCAAGTTTTGCAACATTTGTTTTTATAGCAGCCCTAGCAACTTCACAAGCAACATGTGCCGCCACTCTTTTATCAAAAGCCCCCGGGATGCAGTAATCCACTGTCAGTTCATCTTCACCGATCAAAGAAGCTATTGCATTTGCCGCCGCAATCTTCATCTCTTCGTTTATATCCGTTGCCCGAGCTTCCAGGGCACCACGGAATATACCCGGAAATGCCAATACATTGTTGATTTGATTCGGAAAATCCGAACGACCCGTTCCTACGATTTTCGCACCGGCCGCCTTTGCCTCATCAGGGTATATCTCTGGGACCGGATTTGCCATTGCAAAAACTATGGCATTCTCGGCCATGGTTTTTATCATATCCTGTGTGACAGTCCCAGGCCCTGATACTCCAATAAAGATATCAGTTCCTTTTATTGCATCATAGATATTTCCACTTTGATTTTTTTTGTTTGTGATTTCAGCTAATTCTTGTTTGCTGGCATTTAGGTTTGTCCTATCTTTTGATATGATTCCCTTACTGTCACATAAAACCACATCCGAAACTCTTGCTGAAAGCAGGAGTTTCGCGATGGCCACACCTGCTGCCCCTGCTCCACTTATTGATACTCTCACATCTTTTATATCTTTTTTTACTATTTTAAGAGCATTTATGATAGCAGCCAAGACTACAACCGCTGTACCATGCTGATCATCATGAAAGATGGGAATATCAAGCTCCCGTTTTAATGTATCCTCTATTTCAAAACATCTAGGTGCTGATATATCTTCTAGGTTCACTCCTCCAAAGGTTGGCGCTAGGTATTTTACAGTTTTTACAATTTCATTTACATCCTGTGTTTCAAGACAAATAGGAAAAGCATCTACACCACCAAAACTCTTGAATAATACGGCTTTGCCCTCCATCACAGGCATTGCCGCAGCTGCTCCTATATTCCCAAGCCCCAAAACCGCCGAACCATCTGAGACCACTGCAACCATTCGGCCTTTTGAAGTGTATTTGTATACATCTTCTGGGTTTTTATCTATTTCCTTACATGGTTCCGCAACACCGGGTGTATACGCAAGACTCAAATCTGTAGCATCTCTTAATGGGACCTTGCTTGTAACTTCTATCTTGCCCTGATTCTCTATATGTAGTTTTAGGGCCTCCTGTTTTACTTTCAATTAAATTCCTCCTTAAAATTGTTTTTTATATTAGTGTTTTTTATATTTTTGAGGTTCAGTTTCGTATAAATTGTTTCCTTTGGAATCAATGACCACTATCGCAGGAAAATCTTCAACGTAAAACCTGTGTATAGCCTCTGCACCCAAGTCTTCGTAGCATACCACTTCTACTTTTTTTATACTCTTAGATATTAAAGCTGCCGCCCCACCTACGGCCCCAAAATATACTGCACCATGTTCTTTCATTGCATCAATTACTTCCTTAGATCTTGTGCCTTTGCCAATCATCCCTTTCAGGCCAAGTTCTAATAAAGCGGGTGTATATGGGTCCATGCGGTAGCTCGTTGTAGGGCCTGCAGAACCTGCGGCGTGACCCGGCTTTGTAGGGGCAGGCCCAACATAATATATGATTTGTCCATTTAAATCTACAGGAAGTTTTTTGTCTTTCTTTAAAAGTTCTACCAATCGTTTGTGAGCGGCATCTCTACCTGTATATATCACACCTGTTATTAAAACATTGTCTTTGGCCCTCAGTCTTTTTACATCTTCTGTAGTAACAGGTGTTTTTATTCTGACTAGTTTTTCCATTAATTTCCCTCCTCACTTTATATGATCTTTTGTGCATGTCGAGATGCATGACAACATATATTTACAGCTACCGGAAGGCCTGCTATATGTGTTGGAAAGTACTCAATATGAACCGAAAGAGCCGTCGTTTCGCCACCTAATCCCGCCGGCCCTACCCCGGATTTGTTTATTTCCCGCAAAATCTCATTTTCGAGTTTCGCATATCTTGAATCCTTATTGTGCTTACCTATAGGTCTCAATAAAGCCTTTTTGGATAAAAGTGTAGCCATTTCAATTGTACCGCCAATACCCACCCCAACAATAGTCGGTGGACATGGGTTGGGTCCGGCATCCACTGCAGTCTTTATAACAAAATCTTTAACACCCTCCACACCATCTGCAGGTTTTAGCATTTTGATACTGCTCATATTCTCACTGCCGAAGCCCTTAGCTGTTACTAAGATTTTTATTTTATCCCCAGGTACTATTTTTATGTGTGTTATTGCCGGTGT
>CAYMGK010000005.1:0-30016 GCA_964389965.1 uncultured Clostridia bacterium
AAATAAAAGTGTTGATCCGTGGTTTGTTGAATCTTGTAAAAAGATAAAATACTTGTTTCCTAAAGCACATGCAGTTGCCTATGTGGTGATGGCTTTTCGTATAGCATATTTCAAGGTACATCACCCTGAGGCCTTTTATGCCGCTTATTTTACTGCAAGGGCTAATGATTTCGATGCGGAACTTATTTTACAGGGGCCGGATAAAATTAAAGATAAAATGCTTGAAATCCAACGAAAAGAAAAAGAGGCTACAGCAAAAGAAAAAAGTCTTTTTACAATTTTAGAAGTGGTTAATGAAATGTACATGAGAGGTTTTCATTTCACTTCATTGGATTTATATAAATCTAGTGCAAATAAATTTAAAATAACAAAAAATGGTATATTGCCACCAATATCCGTTTTACAAGGGATAGGGGTTACAGCCGCAGAAAATATTGTAAGGGAAAGGAATAAAGCAAAATTCACTTCAATTGAAGATCTGCGAAGACGGACTAAGATAACCCAAAATGTTACAGAGATATTAAGGAAAAATGGTATGTTAAATGGTCTACAGGAAACTGATCAATTAAGTCTATTTGGTTGCATCAAATAAGACGCTATGGTATAATCTAAGAGGCAATAGTGAAGCACATGGACGAAACGCGACTAGAGTGGGAAATTCCCACTCTTTAATATTATTTGCGAGCCGAAAGGCTCGATGGTTGCGATTTATTATTACAATAGTCTAATTGATATTTATAAAAACTTTAGGAGTGATATCACTGTGTCGAAGAGCGACCTATTGGAAAAAACATGGGATTTAGGGTGTAAAATAATAAAATCGAAAGGGTTTGAATTGGTTGATGTTGAATTTATCAAAGAATCGGGGAATTGGTATTTGCGATATTATATTGACAAACCCGGTGGCATAACCTTAGATGATTGTCAGGCTACAAGTATAGAGCTCAGTCGGCAGCTTGATATTGTAGATATAATACCATATAGTTATATTCTAGAAGTGTCTTCACCTGGTATCTTTAGGTCGCTAAAAAAAGGTAGTGATTTCTTAAATTCTATTGGGTCTTTAGTTGAAATAGTAACCGTTGAAAAAATAGCCGGTAAGAAAGTTTTTACTGGGGTTTTAAAAGATTTCTCCAATAATATCGCTACTGTTAAAAGCGGGAAAACCTATTTAATCCCTAAGGAAAAAATTTTAACGGCAAAATTGAAACCTAAATGGAATGAGGGGCAAAAATGAATATAGAATTTATTGAAGCTTTAGCGCAAATAGAAAAAGAAAAGGGCATTTCAAAAGAGATCTTATTGGATGCCTTAGAAGCATCTCTAATATCGGCGTACAAGAAAAATTTTGGCTCTTCCCAAAATGTATCTGTAAATATAGATAAAGACACTGGGGAAGTTAAAGTATTTTCTAAAAAATTAGTAACAGATGATGTAAAAGATTCACTTCTTGAAATCCATATTGACGATATATGTTCACATAAACCTACTGCGAAAATCGGTGACTTTATAACGAAAGAAGTTACACCGAAAAAATTTGGCAGAATTGCCGCACAAACAGCAAAACAAGTTGTTATGCAAAGAATAAGGGAAGCCGAAAGAAACCTGATCTTTGAGGAATATTCCGGTAGGGAAACAGATATAGTTACTGGTGTAATTCAAAGGTTTGATAAAAAAAATGTTATAATAGATTTAGGTAAAACCGAAGTTATTCTTCCGATTAGTGAACAGATAAATTCTGAAAAATATGTTCAAGGTAACAGGATAAAAGTATATATTTTAGAAGTTAAAAAAACTACAAAGGGCCCCCAAATCACTGTTTCACGATCTCATCCTGGGCTTATAAAACGGTTGTTTGAATTGGAAGTGCCAGAGATTTACGAAGGGCTTGTGGAGATTAAAGGAATTTCCCGCGAAGCCGGTTCTAGGACAAAGATTGCTGTTTATTCTAAAAACGAAAACGTGGATCCGGTTGGTGCTTGTGTTGGTTCTAAAGGATCAAGAGTGCAATCAATTGTAGCTGAACTCCACGGGGAAAAAATTGATATAATTAAATGGGATAAGGATGTAGCCGAATTTATATCGAATGCTTTAAGCCCTGCAAAAGTAATTAATGTTGTTGTGGAGGAGAACACTAAAACAGCTCGGGCTATTGTATCAGAAAATCAGTTATCGCTAGCTATAGGAAGGGAAGGTCAAAATGCGAGATTGGCTGCTAGGTTGACTGGGTGGAAAATTGATATAAAAAGCCAAAGTGATGTTAACAACAATTTAAGAGGGGATGAAAGTGAAACGTAAAAGAAAACCCATGCGGATGTGTATCGGATGTAAAGAAATGAAACCCAAAAACGAACTAACAAGGGTTGTTCGTACTATTGATGAAACAATTGAAGTGGATCTCACAGGCAAAAAATCCGGCCGAGGGGCATATATTTGTAAAAACGACCAGTGTATCGAAATGGCTGCAAAAGCTAATATGCTTTCAAGAGCCCTTCATTTTACTGTTACAGAGGAAATAGCTCAAAAAATTAAAAAAGAATTACCTAACTAGCAGAATTTTCGACTTAAAAAACTGCCTTACAATTCAGCCAAAAGTTAATGTGATGAGTAAAAAGGGTGATTAGTTATATTGTTAAAATTATCGGTAAAAGGGTTTTCAAGTATACTAATTTTTAAATGGGGGTGGGGATATTGACGAAATTACGCGTGTATGAACTTGCTAAGCAAGTAGGAATTCCAAGTAAAAAACTTATTAGTATCTTAAAAGATTTGGATATAGGCGTAAAAAGCCATATGAACACAATTGACAGTGAAACAGCAAAATTAGTGAAAGATCTTATTGAAGAAGAATCGGAAAAAGGCAAACAAAAGTCTACTCAAAAGCCCGACATAGAAGAAGATATTCATTTAAAAAATAAGGAAAAAGAAGAAAAGGAGATTCAGCGAAAATCGATAACTATCGGCGATAGAATAAGTATTAAAGACTTGGGAAATAGCATGGAAATTAAGCCTGTTAAGATCATAAAAAAACTAATAAACTACGGTCTAATGGTCAATATCAACGAAGATATAGATTTTAAGTTAGCAAAGAAACTTGCTGATGAGTTTGGATTTGATGTTAAAACCGAAAAAACCCAGGACCAAAATTCTATGATTGCAGAAATTTGTGATGATCCAAAGAAAATGAAACCTCGCCCTCCCATAGTTACGGTAATGGGTCATGTGGATCATGGAAAAACATCTTTATTAGATGCTATAAGGCAAACAAGTGTAACTACTCAAGAGGCCGGTGGTATTACCCAACATATCGGTGCTTCTGAAGTAGGGATTGATGGAAACAAAATTGTGTTTTTAGATACTCCTGGTCATGAGGCTTTTACATCTTTGCGGGCTCGTGGGGCCAAAGTGACCGATATAGCTATATTAGTAGTTGCCGCCGATGATGGTGTAATGCCGCAAACTATTGAAGCTGTTAATCATGCTAAATCAGCGGGCGTTCCTATCATAGTTGCAATAAACAAAATGGACAAATCAACTGCGAATCCTGATAGAATCAAACAACAATTAGCCGAGTATGATCTAATTCCCGAAGAATGGGGCGGGCAAACAATTTTTGTAAATGTTTCCGCAAAAGCTAAAACAGGTATTGAGCAGCTTTTAGAAATGACGCTTTTAGTAGCTGAAATGTCGGAACTGAAGGCAAACTACGCTTGCAAGGCACGTGGGGTTATCATAGAAGCTAAGCTAGATAAGGGTAGGGGCCCTATTGCTACTATATTAATTCAACAGGGAACATTGAGGATCGGTAATGGTATAGTTGCCGGAACGGCTTATGGAAAGGTCAGAGCATTATTCAACTCTTATGGGAAAAGAATTAAAAGCGCTAAGCCCTCGGCACCTGTAGAAGTTCTTGGTTTATCTGAAGTTCCCATTGCAGGCGATATACTTATTACAGTTTCTAGCGAAAAAGAAGCAAAAGAGATTGCGGAAAATCACGTAAATGCCAAAAGGGAATCGGACTTCACCACACCTAAGCGAATTTCCCTTGATCAGTTATTCGAAAAGTTCCAAAAAGGTGAAGTAAAGGATTTAAGGTTAATAATAAAAGCCGATGCACAGGGTTCGATAGAGGCATTAAAACAGGCTTTAGAAAAATGTTCAAGCACTGAAATCAAAATTGATATTATTCATGGTGGTGTAGGTGCAATTACAGAAAGTGATGTAATGTTGGCTTCCGCTTCCGATGCTATAATCATTGGTTTCAATGTGCGTCCTGATGCAAACTCTAGAAAAATAATTGAAAAAGAAAAGGTGGATGTTAGGACTTATAGAATCATTTATGACGTTATTGATGATATACTTTCAGCCATGAAAGGGATGTTAGAACCTAAATATAAAGAAGTGGTTTTAGGGCAAGCGGAGATTAGAACGCTTTTTAAAGTTCCCGCAATTGGCATGGTAGCCGGGTGTTTTGTTACAGAAGGTAAAATTGTAAGGAATTCACAAGTTCGTGTCATACGGCAGGGAATTATTGTTTATGAAGGGAAAATAGTTTCATTAAAGCGGTTCAAAGATGATGTAAGGGAAGTTACGAGTGGGTACGAATGCGGCATTGGCTTGGAAAAATTCAATGATATTAAAGAACATGATATACTAGAAGCTTTTACAATGAAGCCGGTTAATGAGTAATATGCTTATTTGGAGTGAGATCAAAGTGAGTTTTTCACGAAACGAAAGAATATCTGAGGAAATCAAAAAAATCATAAGCGAAATAATATGCAATGATTTAAAAGATCCTCGTTTGAACGGGTTAATATCTGTAACCAGAGTTGAAGTAACAAAAGATTTGCGCCATGCTACAGTATTTATTAGTATTTACGGCGATAAAGCTGATAAAGATATTAACTTTAAAATAATAAATAATGCCAAAGGCTATATAAGATGTGGACTCGCTAATAGAATAAAAATGAAATATATACCGGAAATATCTTTTAAAAAAGATGAGTCTATTGAATACGCAATCCGCATAGACAAGCTTTTAAAAGGGATTAAAGATCAAGAACAAGCAAAAAAAGAGGTTTAACGAAAATGAACATAGCAAAATTTTATGATGTAATAAAAAACAATGAGAGTTTTCTAGTTACCTCCCACATTGTTCCCGATGGCGATAGTATTGGATCCACCCTTGCGTTGACATTGGCATTATTAAAAATCGGCAAAAAAGCAGTGCCAGTAATTAATGACAAGATACCTAAAAAGTATCTTTACTTGCCCGGAAGTGATTTTATTAAAGAAGAAATCCGGGGGAAATATGATGTAATAATAGCCCTAGATTGTGGTGATATTGGCCGGTTGGGGTTCGAAAAAGAATTAAAGGAATATGGCAATATAGTTGTAAATATAGATCATCACAAAAGCAACACTTATTTTGGAGATCTCAACATAGTTGACAGCAAAGCTTCTTCTGTGGGGGAAATCGTCTACAGGTTACTGGACGGGAAAATCGAAATTGATTATGATATTTCAATCAACCTTTTCACATCCATTATTACTGATACGGGGTCGATAAGATACGGTAATACTACCTCTTCTTCTTTGATAATATTAGCAAAACTCATAGACAATGGAGTAAAGCCTGAATACGTAAGCCGGCAAATTTACGAAAATAGAAGTCTTAGTTCAATTATTTTACTAAAGTTAGTTTTAGATACTTTAAAAATATCAAGTGATGGGAAATTAGCAAGTCTATATATTACAAATGAGATGATGGAAATATCGGGTGCTTCGGAGGAAGATACAGAAGGAATAATAAATTATGCAAGAGAAATTGAAGGTGTAAAAGTAGCCGTGCTTTTTAAAGAAAATAAAGGCCCCATGATTAAAGTTGGGCTCAGGTCTAATAAATCAATTGATGTAAGCAAAATAGCCGAAGAATTTAAAGGTGGCGGTCATGAAAATGCCGCAGGATGTAATGTTAAACAACCTCTAAATAAAGCGCGGAATATTATATTGAACAAGATTAAAGAACACATGATGGGGGAATCTTGTGAAAGGCGTAATTAATGTTTTGAAACCACCCGGGATGACATCACATGATGTTGTGGACTATTTAAGGAAACTATTGCGGTTTAAAAAAATAGGTCACGGCGGCACTTTAGATCCATCGGCTGCCGGGGTTTTGCCGGTTTTTGTAGGTAGGGCTACGACGGCCATAGAATTCTTTGTAGAAGATGACAAGGAATATATAGCCGAAATAAGCTTTGGAATAGTCACTGATACTGGAGATTTTGAAGGAAACATAATAAAAACGATTCCTACAAAAATTATGGAGTCAGAACTTAAAGAAACTCTTTTACAATTTACTGGTGAAATCTTACAAATACCACCTATGTATTCGGCCGTAAAATATAAAGGAAAAAAACTTTACGAATTGGCCAGGCGAGGTATATCCGTTAGCCGAAAACCCAGAAAAGTCAAGATACACTTTATAGATTTACTTGATTGCAATGGTAGTACCGCTAGCATTAAAGTTGCTTGCTCGAAAGGTACATACATAAGAACCCTCTGCGAAGATATCGGTAAAGAACTCGGCTGTGGCAGCTGCCTTTCATGTTTAGTTAGAACACGTTCCGGATCATTTACAATAAAAAATTCAGTTACGTTGGAGGAAATTCGAAAGATCATTGCAACTGATATGTTAGAAAAAATTTTGCTTCCAACTGATAATTATTTGAAATCCATGCCCACTGTTAGATTAACTAGTAGTGGTGGAATTTTTTTTACAAAAGGCAGGCGGCTATATGGTGACTTTGAATATTTAAGGGGCCATGTTGGTAAATTCGTTAAAGTTTATAATTTCGAAGATTTTTTAGGCGTTGCGATTGTAAAAAAGCAAGGGACGCAGATTATTTTACAAGTATTTAAATCTTTATATTAGGAATGAGGGAATAATGGAAGTATATAATAATATATCGGCATTACAGATACCTAAACCTACAGTGTGTGGCATTGGAAACTTTGATGGTTTTCATTTAGGGCATCAGAAACTTGTAAAAAAAATATTACAATGCTCTAAATTAAATAAGTACAATTCTTTAATATTTACCTTTGAACCCCATCCATCAAAAGTACTTTTTCCTAAAAATAGTCAGCGACTTATAATGACATTAGAGCAAAAAAAAAAGTAATAAAATCTTATGGGATAGACCATCTCGTATTAGCCCCTTTTACACGGGAGTTTTCTAGGATAGATTATAAATTTTTTTTTAAAGACATACTAATAAATAAATGTAAAGCAAGGGCCATTGTTGTTGGCTATAATTATAAGTTCGGGTACAAAGGGAAAGGAAATACTCAAATCTTAAAAGATCTTTGCTATAATGAAGGCATAAAAGTTGTTATAATTCCACCTGTAAGGCAAAAAGGGCAGGTTATAAGTAGTACTTATATTAGAGATCAAATAATAAAAGGCGATGTAAAAAATGCTGCCCAATATATCGGCCGGCCTTATAGTATAGAGGGCTTGGTACAGTATGGAAACGGCATAGGTAAAAAACTTGGTTTCCCCACTGCGAACATTTCGCTTGAACAGGGGATTGTATTACCTGCGAAGGGTGTATATGCTGTACTTGTGTCTTGGAAGGGCAATATATATAAAGGCATGGCAAATATAGGCATAAAGCCAACTTTTAACGGTAAAGCACTGGGCCTTGAAGTGTATATAATTGATTTTAACAGAAAAATATATAAAGAGAAACTCGAAGTTATATTTATTGATAGATTGCGACCGGAAATTAAATTTGATAACATAGGTGATTTAGTAATACAGATGCAAAAGGATAAGATAAATGCAAAAAAAAGATTAAAATCAATTTAAATTTACTTTTGGATACTGTTATGATAAAATCTATTGTGGAACGTGTGAAATATGAACCATTGCTCGGTTAATCGAAAACTCCGGCGATCTACTGAGTGACTGGGGATTTTACAAAATAAGGGGGTGAATTAGGTGGCATTAATTAAAGAAACCAAGCAAGCAATTATTAGCGAATACAAGATACATGATACTGACACAGGCTCTCCAGAGGTTCAAATTGCAATGTTAACGGAAAGAATAAATCAACTAACAGAACATTTAAAGTGGCACAAGAAAGATCATCACTCACGTAGGGGTTTACTTAAAATGGTTGGTAAAAGACGTGCCCTGCTGAACTACTTAAAAAAAGACGATTTGGACCGTTATAAAAATCTTATAGAAAAATTAAAGTTAAGAAAATAAAGCGGGGGATCCCCGCTTAAATTTTATTACACTTAATGAGTAGAATATTATGAGTAGAATATTTTCCAAAACAGAAAATATCAATTCCAATGTAAAGCGGTGATGAATTTTTAAAGATTAAATATTAAGGAGGACTGCTACTTGTTGCAATTTAAAACAGAAATAGCCGACCGTAAATTAACCATAGAAACGGGTAAAGTAGCTCAGCAGGCTAATGGTTCAGTTGTAATCAGATATGGGGACACAGTCTTATTGGTTACTGCTACAGCATCCAAAGCCCCCCGTGAAGGCGTAGATTTTTTACCGTTAACTGTTGACTATGAAGAAAAACTTTATTCGGTAGGAAAAATTCCAGGGGGATTTATCAAAAGAGAAGGTAAGCCCAGTGAAAAAGCGACACTTTCGGCTCGAGTTATTGATAGGTCTTTAAGACCGTTATTTCCTAAAAAATTTAGAAATGATGTACAAGTGATAGCTACCGTTTTGTCTGTTGATCAAGATAATGCCCCTGATATTGTTGCCATTAATGGCGCCTCGTGTGCGTTGTGTATTTCCGACATCCCATTCGATGGCCCCATAGGGGCTGTATCCGTAGGTTTAATTGATGACGAATTTGTGTTAAATCCGACAGTATCTGAAAAAGAAAAAAGTAGTTTAAATTTGGTTATAGCCGGAACAAAAGAAGCGGTAATTATGGTAGAGGCCAGTGCCGATGAAATATCCGAAGATATTATGTTGAAAGCCATTCTTTATGGATATGAAGAAGTCAAAAAAATTATAGACTTTCAAGAGTGCATAGTAAAAGAAAATAGCAAAACAAAAATGGAAATACCTACTGAAGAGACAAATGTGGATTTTGAAAATGCTATTAGGGAATTTACTACTGACAAAATCTCGAAAGCCATTAAAACTTATGATAAGTTAGAACGTGAGGCAAGCCTCGATAAAATAAGTGAAGATGCTTTGTCTTATTTTCAGGATATATATCCTGAAAAAGAAAGGGAAATTACTAACGTAATACAGGATATCTGTAAAACCGAAGTAAGAAAGATGATAACACAGGAAGGAATTAGGCCTGATGGCAGAATGTATAATGAAATCAGACCGATTTCCTGTGAAGTAGGGTTTTTACCAAGAGTCCACGGCTCGGGTTTGTTTACCCGTGGTCAAACACAAGTGCTTACAGTGGCCACTCTCGGTGCCGTTGGTGATGTCCAGGTTTTGGATGGATTAGGTGTTGAAGAATCAAAAAGGTATATGCATCATTATAATTTTCCTCCATATAGTACTGGGGAAACAAGATTTCTTAGAGGGCCGGGGCGAAGGGAAATAGGCCATGGTGCCCTAGCAGAAAAGGCTCTTAATCCAATGATCCCATTAGAGGAAGATTTTCCATATACTATAAGATTAGTCTCGGAAGTGGTCAGTTCCAATGGGTCGAGTTCCATGGCTAGTGTGTGTGGCTCTACTTTAGCCTTGATGGACGCCGGTGTCCCAATAAAAGCCCCGGTTTCCGGTTTGGCAATGGGATTAATAAAACAAGACGATAAAGTTACTATACTGTCAGATATACAAGGTATGGAAGATTTTTTTGGAGACATGGATTTCAAAGTAGCGGGAACATCGAAGGGCATTACTGCAATCCAAATGGATATTAAAATAAAAGGAATTGACGAAGAAATCCTCGCAAGTGCTTTGCAACAAGCAAAAGAGGGTCGCTTATTTATTTTAAACGAGATGTTGTCAGTAATTTCAACGCCCCGTGCGGAACTCTCAGTTTATGCACCCAGGATCTTTACTATAACCATCGATCCTAACAAAATTAGAGATATTATAGGCCCAGGCGGAAAAGTAATTAACAAAATAATTGCTGAGACAGACACAAACATAGATATTGAAGATGACGGGAGAATATTTATAGCCGCACCTGAAGAATCAGCAGGGAAAAAGGCTATGGAAATGATTGATAAACTCACCCAAGATGTAGAAGTTGGTAGAATATACATGGGCAAAGTAATGAGAACGACCAATTTTGGTGCATTTGCTGAAATATTGCCAGGCAAGGAAGGGTTAATCCATATTTCCAAATTGGCCACGAATAGGGTGAGAAAAGTTGAAGATGTTGTTAATGTCGGTGATGAAATCCTTGTTAAAGTGACCGATATTGATAAGCAGGGTAGAATTAACTTATCACATAAAGACGCACTTGGTGAAGCCCAAACAAAAAAACGCACAAGATCATAAACCGAAAATATCGGTTTATGGTTTTTTTATGTCATAAAGCACCTTCTTTTTTAATAATATTTACGTGAAATCATTATATTAAAACAGGAAGGGATATTTTATGACTTTTCATACCTTTAAAATACCGAAGAAATTTCTAAGTGTCTCTATAATTTTCATTCTTATAATGGTATGGGCTTCGTTTAAGACGCCCTCTTTTGACATTCAAACCTTCGGAAGTCACGAACCGATTTATGAAGGAAAAAAAGACAAAAAAGTTATGGCTTTTACTTGCAATGTTGCTTGGGGCAATGAATACATACCTTTGCTATTGGAAACTTTTAATAATAAAAATGTCAAGGCTACTTTTTTTGTTGAGGGCAGATGGGCCGAGAATTTTCCTGATTTATTAAAATTAATTTATAGTAAAGGCCATGAAATTGGAAACCATGGTTATAGCCATGCTCACCATGCTCAGCTCTCCTATGAGGAAAATTTAAATGAAATAAAAAAAGCGGAGACAGCCATACAAAAAATAATAGGGAAAAAAACAACACTTTTTGCCCCTCCCTATGGGGAATTTTCAGAACTAACAGTTAAGGCGGCAAATTCGGTGGGTTATCGTTTGATAATGTGGACTATAGATACTATTGATTGGCAAAATCCTGGCACGGAATATATAGTAAATAAAATCCTGGACAATGCAGGTAACGGCAAAATAGTGTTGATGCACCCAACAGAAGATACTGTAAGGGCACTGCCAACAGTAATAGATAATTTGAATCGCCAAGGCTTTAAGATTACAACGGTTTCTAGATTATTAACAGATTAATAATGCTATTTGAACTTAAATTGTATTTAATATATAATTTACTTATTAAAGCAATAGAAAGGGAATGGACATGGTAATTCCAACATCTTGGATTGATGTAGATTTAGATATAATATCCGAAAATATCAAGAACATAAAGAAACATCTCGGCACTACACGTTTATTGGCCGTGGTTAAAGCCAATGCCTATGGGCATGGAATATACCCTGTAGCTACATGTGCCATTGAAAGCGGGGCCGATTATTTAGGAGTATCTTCCCTGGAGGAGGGTATCTTTCTGCGTCAAAAAGGAGTAAAAAAATCAGTGCTTATTTTTAACGCAGTACTGCCGGAACAAGCAGAAGATATGTTGAATTATGATTTAACGGCTACCGTTTGCTCCCTTGATGTTGTACAAGCACTTAATGTTGCAGCACTTAAAATGAATAAAAAGGCCTTTGTTCATGTTAAAATCGATACAGGTCTTGGTAGGTTTGGAGTTTTGCCTAAACATGCCACCGAAATGATTCAAGTGATAACAAAGAATTTCAAAAATATTTTTATTGAAGGGGTATATACGCATTTTGCTTTAGCAACAAATGAAGAAATCACACGTAAACAGTATAATATTTTTTCATCGATTATAGACCAGTTAGAAAGTTGCGGAATTAAAATACCTTTAAAACACGTGTGTAACAGTGTTGCAACTTTAAATTACCCAGATATGCACTTGGACATGGTTAGAGTTGGAAATCTATTATATGGTTTATGCCCCTCGGGAAACTTAATAATTAACAATCCGGCTAAAATATTTTCCCGAATAATACTATTGAGAAATTTACCAAAAGGACATTATGTTGGCTATGGTAAAAGATTCAGAACTCGAAGACTTACAACAATTGCTGTAGTGCCCTTTGGTTACCACGATGGTCTTGAGATTTTCGTATCTCAACCCAATGGTATATTAGATGGTGTAAAATACCTCGTTAAGCAGTTTCTAGTGAAATATGGAGTAGTTAATGCAACTCGCAAAGTTAAAGTCAACGGTGTGAAATGTAATATTTTGGGGAAAATAGGCATGCAAAACTGTATAATTGATGTTACAGATATAAAAGATAATGTGCTTGTAGGAGATGTAGTGGAAATTAATACCAGGCGTATAAACTTATCACATAGTATTTTAAGGGTTTATCGTAGGGCCAATAAGATATTTTATGAAACAGAAACTCTATTTGACAAAGGTAAGATCAATTTTCCCCCTTCTACTGGCCAAAGGAGGGAGATATCCATTGGATAGCATAGTTAAGTTAGCTATTTGTAAGGTGAAGGGAGCGGAAGATATTCCTACACCAAAATATATGACTAAAGAGGCCGCAGGAATGGATTTATCTGCTAATATTCAGGGATCCACGCATCTTAAAGCCGGAGAATTTAAAATCATCCCCTGTGGAATAATAATTGAATTGCCACTAGGGTTTGAGGCTCAAGTACGACCTAGAAGCGGCTTAGCTGCAAAGCATGGCATTACTATACTGAACAGTCCGGGAACCATAGATTCGGATTATAGGGGGGAAATAAAAGTTATCTTAATTAATCACGGTAAACAAACATTTACGGTAAAAAGGGGTGACAGAATAGCCCAACTTGTAATTTCCAAAATTATTCGGGCGGAAATCTATCAAAAACATAATTTACTTGAAACAAAAAGGGGCGATGGTGGGTTCGGTCATACAGGCATATAAGACTTCGCATTTTTTTACCTTCCGCTTCATAATATGTAAAGGGGTGGAAAATGTGAGGCTAAGTGAATTAGGTGGAAAAGAAATAGTAAATCTTTATAATGGCGCCAGGTTAGGGGTAATTGGAGATTCAGATTTAATATTTGATAAGACTTCCGGCAAGATACTATACTTACTAGTACCCAAAAGAAAAGCCTGCTTTTTTCTATTAGGTGATAAAGGCTATACTGAAGTGTCTTGGAGTGCCATTAAAAAGGTCGGTCCGGATATTGTTATTGTCAATATGGATGAACATAAATCTAAGAGACGTGGTGATTTAAAAGAAAATCAAAATTTAGTTTAAAATAAAACCTCTTTTTACTGCAAGTACCTGTGAAATCGGCAAATGTTAATCAGCAAATGTAAATAAAAAGAGTATGACGACTATGTCATATTTTTTTTGTATATTTATCATAAATCATCACAAAATAAAGGCAAGCTATTAATGGAAAGGATGGTTTAATGACACAAGATAATGGTACTTGCAGTTCACAACACTCTAAAAACCAAAACGCACATACTAATGTTGATGGTCCTGTGAGCACATTGCAGCAACTTGGCCAGCTTGAAGTGCCAAAAATGGAAAGTAGTTTTCATTCAATAATTGTAGTCGGTCAAATAGAAGGCCATTTGGTATTGCCACCACAGAATAAAACTACCAAATATGAACATATTATCCCCCAATTGGTGGCTATAGAACAAAACCCCAAAATTAAAGGTTTGCTGGTTATATTAAACACAGTTGGTGGTGATGTAGAGGCGGGTCTTGCCATAGCCGAAATGATTGTTAGTATGACAAAACCTACTGTGTCTTTAGTTTTAGGAGGTGGTCATAGTATTGGTGTTCCCATTGCAGTGGCTAGTAATTATTCTTTTATTGCAGAAACTGCTACTATGACTATTCATCCTATACGGCTTACAGGTCTTGTAGTTGGGGTGCCACAGACTTATGAGTACATGGACAAAATGCAAGATAGAGTTATTAAATTCGTTACGGAGCATTCCGGTATAAGCGAGGAATCTTTTAGGGAATTAATGTTCAGTACAGGTAAACTTGCACGGGACATAGGAACTGTTTTAGTTGGTTTTGATGCAGTAAAATCCGGGTTAATTGATGAAGTTGGCGGAGTCGGGGCGGCAGTCAAAAAACTGGAAAACATGATAAACAACGGATAAAAAGGTGATTACATTGTTATTATATACTTTAATGCCTTTAGAAATTGTACTTAAGGGAATAGATAAAAAGAGTAATTACAAAGAAATCAATTTTCAAAATTTCAAGCTAGTTGTAGAGCCTTTAGATGTAAATAAAGGGAAGATAGTCCAACTTCTCAGTAGCGATCCCCAAGACTTTTTAAATCCAAGCCTTTCACCGGGTAATACAATTACTTTTCCGATTAAGTAGACTTTAGGGCCTTTTTTATTTCAAATTAATAGTATATTTGTTTTTTAAAAATCATCGGAAATAGTTTTTTAGCATAAGGATAGAAAGGATTTTTCAAAGATGTGGAGAATAAAATCATTGGGGTGTAATCAATGGCAAAACCAAAACACAATATTAAAAGTGATATTAAATGGGAAATTTACGGTTTGTTTTTAATAAGTTTCGGTATTCTTGGGATTTTTTCTATATATACAAACGCCGTTGGCACGGTGGGAAACCTTATAAGTAAGATTCTTAAGGGTTTTTCCGGTCAAGCCGCTGTATTCATTCCTATTATGATAACCATAGCAGGAATATACAGTCTATTTAATAAAAAGCAGTTGGACATTACTTTTCGCATTTTGGGATTCATTATTATCTTCATAGTAGCAGTATTTTTGTTTCACTTAAAAACACATTCAACTTTAATGGACTTTGGTTTTATAGATAGATTAAGGAAAAGTGCTGATATAGGTGTTAATGGAATTGGCGGTGGAATATTGGGAGAAACAGGTTTATCATTATTGATAAGTATTTTTGGCACCACCGGTTCTGTTATTTTAATGGTTACATTCATTATTATAGGCATGGTTTTGATTACGGGAAAGCCAATAACCAATGTAATAAGAAATACCAAAAAAACATTTAGAAGCAACGATATTCCAATAAATCTACCTACACGCAGCGATAATATTACTGTTGTAAATAATAATACTGTTATACCCAATCAAGAAAAAACGGAAAACATAGTATCTGAGCGGCAAAAAGAAAAACAGACTTCGAAACCCGTTAAGGTAATAAAGACTGAAAAAGAACCGGTCCTTATCGATGATGGTAGTAAAAGGGAAAAGGAATACAGATTGCCTTCAATTACTTTGCTTCAGAAACATATTGTAAAACAAAGCAGTTTTAGTGGAAAAGAATTACTAAAAAATGCACAAATCTTGGAAGACACACTTGAGAGCTTTGGTTTGCAGGTAAAGGTAACTCAAGTTAATTGTGGGCCAACTATTACTAGATTCGAAGTGCAGCCGGCCCCAGGAATAAAAGTTAGTAGAATTGTCAACCTTGCTAATGATATAGCCCTTGGCCTAGCTGCTTCTAATGTAAGAATAGAGGCCCCCATTCCTGGCAAAGCGGCAATTGGGATAGAAGTCCCAAATAAAAACAAGTCATTGGTAGGTATACGGGACGTGCTCGGATCTGAAGAGTTCAATAATTCTGCATCCAAGTTAACTATTGCTTTAGGTAAAGATATTAGCGGTAATCCTATTGTTACAGATTTGGCTAACATGCCACATCTTCTAATTGCAGGGGCAACAGGATCAGGAAAAAGTGTATGTATAAAAGCGATTATATCGTGTATTTTATATAAAGCATATCCAAATGAAGTCAAACTGATGCTAATAGACCCCAAAATGGTCGAGCTATCAGTATATGACGGTATTTCACACTTACTTACACCTGTAATAACTGATCCAAAAAAGGCGGCTTTGGCCCTAAATTGGATGGTGACTGAAATGGAAAGAAGATATCAGGCCTTTGCTAAAGAAGGTGTTCGTGATATTACCATGTACAATGAAATAAGTGGCGAAAAACCAATGCCTAAAATAATTGTAATAATAGATGAGTTAGCTGACCTAATGATGGTTTCTCCAAAAGAAATCGAAGATAGTATATGTAGACTTGCTCAGATGGCAAGGGCCGCCGGGATACACTTAATAGTAGCTACACAAAGGCCGTCAGTGGATATAATCACCGGTTTGATTAAGGCTAATATTCCTTCTAGAATCTCATTTGCTGTTTCTTCTCAAGTGGATTCAAGGACTATATTGGACACCTCAGGTGCCGAAAAATTACTGGGAAAAGGTGATATGCTTTTTTTCCCAGTCGGAGATTTTAAGCCTACTAGAATCCAAAGTGCTTATATATCTGAAAAAGAGGTAAAAAAACTTGTTGATTATGTTAAAAGTCAACAAGATCCTATATATGAAGAGCAATTATCTGATTTAAAAAAAGCAGACTTTGACAAAGAAACTGAGGACACTGATGAATTATTCCAAAAAGCAGTATCGGTGATTTTGGATAGTGGTCAGGCCTCTATTTCCATGTTGCAGCGTAGGTTAAAAATAGGATATACGCGGGCGGCTAGACTCATAGATGAAATGGAAGAACGCGGAATTGTAGGTGGATATGAAGGTACTAAGCCAAGAGAAGTGTTAATTAATAAAGAAAGTCTTAATAAACACTAAAATTATTAATTACACTAAGATATTTTAAGTGGTATAATGAATTTAAATCATAGCCCGTAAAACAAATATATCAGGAGGTGATACAAAATAGGTTGCAATATTAGTGATGTAAAAGATCTAAAAGGGCTCGGCATATATTTAAAAAATGTTCGAAAACAAGCCAACATTTCCATACTGCAGATACAGAAAGAAACAAAAATAAGGTCCAAGTACATTAAAGCAATGGAAGACGGTGATTTCTCTGTGATACCTGGCGGAGAGGTTTATATACAAGGATTTTTAAGAAATTACGCTGATAATGTTGGTATTGAATCCAATGACATTATAAAGCAGTATAAAAAAATATCCAAGCCTAAAAAAGAAAAAGATTCTTTAAAATCAATACATCAAAAGACGCCCCGAACAGATACTTTATTAAGTAATTTAACAAATTTTATTAGGTGGAACAGCAAAAAAATATGTAGCGTTTTTTTCACCGTGGTGTTTTTTATAATTTTTATAAAATCAATAGGAGTAATCAAAGAAAAAAAACGATTGCAGGACGCACCGCCAATACCAGAACAAATACCTATTGAAAATAAAGGCCCTGAAAATGGAATTAATTCAGACCACCCTATTGAAAAGACAATCCCCGAAACAGAAGTCAAAGAGGTAATGATAGAAATAATAGAAGACACAGTTCATAATACCGTATATTTAATAGATGCCGATTTTATAAATGTTAGTATAAATAATATCACCAGTCGGTGCTGGGTTTTGGTTTATCAAGACGGTAATCAGGTCTTCGAAGGTATACTAAATGCCGGTGAAAAAAAATCGTGGAAAGCTGAAAATGATGTTAACATAAGAATAGGAAATCCCGTAGCAGTAAATTTGACAGTAAACGATAAAGACTTAGGAAGCCTTACGGGAGAAGCAAGAAATTTTATTTTCAAAAAGAGAATTTAAGTCATTTTAATTATATCCATTCTAGTCAAGCTAAAAGAACACGAGGAATAAATCGATCCATAATATAGATGAAAACGCAGTGGATTTCAAGAATAATTATTGTAAGACTTTTCTAATGGACATGACAATTGAAAATGCTTTTTAATAATAATAATTGATTGATTGGTTGCGCGGGAAACTAAGTTTTAAAAAAAATTTATAATCTTTAAGGGGAGAGGTGTTGAATGAGGATTAATCTGCCAAATAAAATATCGCTATTTAGGGTATTGCTAGTACCTTTATTTTTATTTCTTGTACTTGGAAAAATGAAATATGGTATTTATTTATCAACTGTAGTTTTCATTATAGCTGCATTTACCGATTGTATTGACGGGCATATAGCGAGAACTACCAATCAGGTTACAAAATTGGGCAAATTCTTGGATCCCTTAGCAGACAAATTTTTAATTACGGCGGCGATTATTGCATTGGTTCAATTAAATAAAATTCCCGGTTGGATTGCCTTTGTTATAATCAGTCGTGACTTAACAGTAGATTTGTTGAGAATACTGGCCGCTTCTGAAGGAGTAGTTATTCATGCTAGTCCATTGGGGAAACTAAAAACTACTGTCCAAGTAATTGCGGTTATATCACTATTACTGGACAATTATCCATTTCATTTAATTAATTTTCCTTTTAGCTACTTAACTTTATATATTGCGTTGATATTGACAGTTATATCCGGCCTTGAATACTTGAACAAAAGCCTAGCGTTTATCAGAAATTAGAAGGCATTACCAAAATGCCTTTTTTCGTTTTTTAAAGACAATCCAAAAATGGTATGTTATAATAGTAATACGTAAAACATGTGAGGTGGGTATTTTTTTGAGGTTTGATAAAAAAAGGGTATACCGCATATTACTCTTATCAATAACCTTTTTGTTATTTATGCTTTTATTCCACTGGTACTATGAAAAAAATATAGCAATCAAAACCCTTGAAAATATACTGTTTGAAATTAAAGATGTAAATGATGTAAAAATAACAAAACAAAACGGGAAAACCATAATTCATCTGGTTCTTAAAGATGTAGACAATTTAATGGAAACATACAATAATATATGTAGTGTAATAAAACATAGATTAAAAGACAAACCGTTTGAATTGGAAATTATCAACGAACCAATAAATCCTGCAATAAAGGAACTATTTGAAGATAAAATACAATTTATTATGTATGAGGCCTTACGAACCGGTAAATACACTGAAATGAAGTTAGAACTCGATAAAATACGATATATTACAACAGAAAAAAATAGACCTCAGAACATAAAAATCGAAGTTTTCGTCGACTTGGATACTCTTTATTTGCAAATAAAAACCAGTAAATCCGATTTTTATAAAGTAATAAAATGAAAATAATGATGCAAAAGATAGGGAGGGGAGAAGAATTGTTGCATGAAATTGGAATAGGTGCAGGGGTAGCCTTTTTAATTTATCTTGTAATTAATGGTATAAATATTCTCCCTGTGGTGGCTATGTTGTGCTTGGTGTATATTGCGCATAATATTATGCACAAAGGGAATTTAATCAAAAAATCATCAAAAATAATAAGTGGCAATCAGAATATAACATTTGATAAGATTGGTGGTCAAAAAGTTGCAAAGAACGAGTTATTAGAGGCGTTAGATTTTATAAGAAATTTTGATGAAATGGAAAAAATGGGTATTCGGCCAATCAAAGGGATATTGTTGACAGGTGCCCCAGGCACTGGCAAAACTCTTATGGCAAAAGCTGCCACATCATATATAGATTCAATTTTTGTATCAGCCGCCGGAAGTGAATTTGTAGAAATGTATGCAGGTGTTGGTGCCCAAAGAGTAAGGCAATTATTTGCCGAAGCGCGCTCAATGGCTAAAAATGCATCAAAAAAACACGGCGTTATTTTTATTGATGAAATTGAAGTTATGGCAGGGGCTAGGGGCAGGCACAGCAGTCATCTTGAATATGACCAAACCTTGAATCAATTATTAGTGGAAATGGACGGTATTTCCCCATCAGATGATGTAAATCTTCTTGTAATTGCAGCAACAAACCGACTTGATATAATCGATTCCGCTTTGCTAAGACCCGGTAGGTTTGACCGCATTGTAAAAGTTGAGCTTCCAGATAAAGCGGGGAGGCTAGAAATACTAAAATTATATACAAACGGTAAACCACTTACGGAAGATGTGAACCTTGATCAAATAGCCAAGGAAACCTTTGGATTTTCTGGGGCACATTTAGAAAACCTATGTAATGAAGCCGCTATTTTTGCTTTAAGGGACAACAATAGGCAAATCACTCAAAAAAACTTTATAGAAGCTATTGATAAAGTTATTTTAGGTGAAAGACTCAATCGAAAGCCCACCAAAGAGGAATACAAACGTATTGCCATTCATGAAAGTGGTCATGCTTTAATCAGTGAACATTTTAACCCTAATTCGGTTTCAATTATAACGATTACGCCTAGGGGACAAGCCCTGGGATATATAAGGCGAACAACTGATGATGATATGTATCTGTACACAAAACAATATCTTGAATCTCAGATAGCTGTTGCGCTAGCTGGAGCTGTTGCAGAGGAGGCCCTATTAGGGGAAAGTAGCACAGGTGCGGCTAATGATTTTGAACAAGCGACAAATTTGGCAAAAAAAATGGTGTTTTCGGGTATGTCCCAGTTAGGCATTGTAGACAAAGATTCGCTGCCATCCGAAAGACTTCATAAGGCTATTTCCGATATATTATCAAATCAAAAATCAATTGTTGAAAATCTAATAAGTGAAAAACAAGATATATTGAAAACAGTAGTTGACTATCTAATGGAAAACGAAAAAATAGATGGTGATGACTTTAGAAAACTTATAAAAAGGGTCCGGGCTGCGTAGATGTATTGAACCCCGATTCCCCGGTCCAAGAATTAATTACCATTCACCAGTGACGAAAAATTTGTTTTTAATATATAAATGGCGTTGGCAATGTTGGTTTTTCAACGTAAAATCTATTAATTTAAGGGTGAAACAACTTGAAAGCAGAGATAATAGCAGTAGGCACAGAATTACTTCTTGGTCAGATACCTAATACAAATGCCCAAATCATATCAGGTGCATTACAGGAAATCGGCATTGATGTATACTACCATACATGTGTTGGAGATAATCCGGACAGGTTAACTGAAATCTTTAAAACGAGTTTCGAGCGCTCTGATGTTATAATTTTAACTGGCGGCTTAGGGCCCACTAAAGATGATTTAACAAAGGAAACTGTGGCTTCTTATCTGGGAATTCCGCTTAAAGTTGACAATCACTCCCTTAAAAAGCTAAAGGGTCTTTTTGCTCATAGGGGGAAGCACATTACCAAAAACAATTATAAACAAGCTCTAATTCCGGAAGGAGCGATTGTCATAGAAAATAAAAAAGGCACAGCTCCTGGGGTTTTGTTGAGAAACAATGGAAGAATAATAATTATGTTACCAGGTCCCCCCATCGAAATGGAACCAATGCTCAGAAGGGTTGTAGATCAACACCTTTCAAAAATCTGTAGTGATGTTATTTTTTCAAGGGTTTTGAGGTTTTATGGCATTGGCGAATCAGCTCTTGAGGAAGAACTCAAGGATTTGATATATCAACAAACCAATCCTACCATTGCTCCTTTGGCTAAAATGGGAGAGGTTACAGTAAGGCTCACTGCAAAAGCGAAGGACCAGGTTTCGGCTCGAAGAGCGATAAAGCCGGTGAAAACTGAGATAATTAGAAGGATCGGGGGTTTTTTATACGGTTTTGACAATGATTCTATCGAAGAAGTAGTGTCAAAACTGTTGTCTAAATTTAACAAAACGATTTCTATAGCCGAATCCTGTTCAGGTGGGTTAATGGCTCACAAGCTTACCAATATATCGGGAATATCACAATTTTTCAAAAGAGGCATAATATCTTACAGTAATAGTTCAAAATTTGAATTGCTGAATGTTAAAATTGAGACTATAAAAAAATACGGGGCTGTAAGTATGCAAACAGCCAAAGAAATGGCCCGGGGTATTAGAATCACTTCTGATACAGATATAGGCGTGTCAATAACTGGAATAGCGGGGCCCGATGGTGGAACCCCTGAAAAACCAGTGGGATTAGTATATATAGGATATTCCGATTCAAAAACCGAGCATGTTGAGCAACACTTTTTTAAAGGAGAGCGCCTAGATATAAAAAATCGCTCTGTAAACAGTGCTTTTCATTTAGTAAGAAAAATGCTTTCGAACTAGGTGATTAAATGAACTGGAAAAAAGTTTTCACCATCATGATTTGTGCTGTTATAGGCCCTATAATTTTTATTCACCTTTTTGATAAAATTGTTATAAATCTTAAGGGAATGGAATTGGCTTTAAGTTTAAAACTGGCATCAAAAGGACAGACAACCATAAATTTGCCACCTGTAGGTATTTTAAAAGCCAACACACATGCAACACCTATTAATGTAAATATAATGTTGAAAGACATAGATCTTGATCTAATAAAGGCTATTATAGATAAAATACATGATAAGAATGAGCTGTTTTTACTATTTAAAAAAGATATGCAAAAAGCCGCTAGAACCCTAATAATAAAAACCTTGATTTTGAGCTGGATGGGATCTGTGTTGTGTTCTCTTTTTTTAAGGTCAAAATGGAAAGAATCCATTGTTTGCATTTTTATAAGCATGTTCTTGGCCTTTACTATATTGGGTTCTGTTTACTTAACCTACGATATAACAGCTTTTGAAAAACCCGAGTATTTTGGGACTTTAAAGGCAGCTCCATGGTTAATCGATATTTGGAGCAAAGGTCTCTCTAAGATAAACGAATTGGGACAGCAATTAAAAAATGTGTCTGATGGTATTTCCATGGTTTTTTCGGGAATGGATGGTCTTGCATCAACTCAAGAATCAATGGTCCGAGTTTTACATGTCAGCGATATCCATAACAACATTGCCGCCTTTGATTTTATAGAACAAATAATAAAAAACTTTAATGTTGATTTTGTTATTGATACAGGAGATATTACGGACTATGGAACTGTTTTAGAAGATATGGTTATTAAAAGGCTGTCTAATCTACCAGTGGAGTATATTTTTATTGCAGGAAACCATGATTCACCTAAAACTCTTGAATTACTCCAAGCCATTGACAATGTTTATGTATTGGATGGGGAAACAGTTACTATTAAAAATATAGATATTTTGGGGTTTTCCGACCCAATTTCTGCATCGACAAATATTGACTCCCCTAATGCCAATGAAATTAAAAAGCATAACCTTCTGGTCCAAGATAGGCTCAATTCTTTAACCAAAACACCGGATATTATAGCAGTACACAATCCTAAATCCTCAGAAAACCTAAGTGGATCAGTCCCCGTAATTTTAAATGGTCATCTTCATAAAACCTCATTAAAGCATGATAATAACACTCTCATTATAAACGCCGGAACTACCGGTGCTGCTGGTATTCGTGGGTTTCAATCTAAAAATGAAATCCCTTACTCAGCAGTATTATTGTATTTTAAAAAGGATAAGAACCTAGAAAAACTACAGTTATTTGCCGCTGATATAATACAGATATTTAATTCGAGGGCGGGTTTTGAAGTCGAAAGAGTCTTTTTTATGGAGGAGGGGTCTTGACGAGGTGCTTTATATCTATAAAATTAGATACTTCTACTAGAAAAGAGCATAACTGATCTTTTACGGCAAAATGATATTAAAAAAGTTCAATGGCATAAGATAGGTGAAACCCAAAGTGCTTTGGCTTCGTATAAAAGAGCAGATGGAACTCATAAGACTAAAAAAACTTATTGACGACGGTTTAGACGAAATAAACCTTTCATATGATAAAAAACCCTCTTTACCGCTCCTAACTATTGGTAGAGCAAAAACACCCCTAAAAACCAAGCCTTTGATTGAAAAAAAAATTTTGGATTTCAAACTCTCTTTTTCTGTAACGGTTCTGTAACGGAAATATATTTGATGAGAAGTGATTTACCATCGAAAGGTCCCGTCTATACTGAGATTTACTGTGCCGAATTCTGATAAAATCAATTTATTTGACTTGGCATGATTGTACTAATATAATAAATAAAGAACAAATGTTTGGAGGGAATCAACATATATGGCTGAAAAGGAAAAGGCTTTAAAAATGGCCCTAACACAAATAGAAAGGCAATTCGGCAAAGGATCTATTATGAGATTAGGAGAAGCTGCGGCTAAATTTAGCATTGAGTCTATTCCAACTGGTGCTTTGCCTCTTGATATAGCGCTTGGGATTGGCGGAGTCCCCAGGGGTAGAGTAATAGAAATATTCGGCCCGGAATCTTCCGGAAAAACTACTGTGGCATTACATATAATAGCCGAAGCACAGAAAAAAGGTGGGGTAGCTGCATTTATTGATGCGGAACATGCCCTCGACCCAAGTTATGCAAAAAGATTGGGTGTGGATACAGATAATTTACTAATATCTCAACCTGATACCGGCGAACAAGCTCTTGAAATTGCGGAAGCTTTAGTTAGAAGTGGAGCTGTTGATGTGGTGGCTATAGATTCGGTGGCGGCTCTCGTTCCTAAAGCGGAAATAGATGGCGAGATGGGAGATGCACATGTAGGTTTGCAGGCAAGACTCATGTCACAAGCACTTAGAAAGCTATCTGGTGCGATAAGCAAATCGAAAACGGCAGCTATTTTTATTAATCAACTCAGAGAAAAAGTGGGAATAATGTTTGGTAATCCAGAGACTACTCCAGGTGGTAGAGCACTGAAATTTTACTCCTCAATACGCCTAGATGTACGCAGAATTGAAATCATAAAACAAGGGAATCAAATGCTGGGAAATAGGACTAGGGTCCGAATAGTCAAAAACAAAGTTGCTCCTCCTTTTAAACAAGCGGAGTTTGATATTGTTTATGGTGAAGGTATATCGAAAGAAGGATGTGTGCTAGATTTTGCCGCGGAGGAAGGGTTTGTTCGAAAAAGTGGTGCCTGGTACTCTTATGAAAAAGAAAGGCTTGGCCAAGGCCGTGAAAACGCCAAACAGTACCTTAGGGAACATCCCCAAATATTACATGAAATAGAGCAAAAAATTAAGCAAAAGTATAATATGATTGATTTGAAACCTGAAAAAAATACTAAATCCGCAGAATCCGCAGATTAGTAAAAAATCGTAGATGTAACTGAATCAATGTAAGTTTATAAGAACAAAAATTCCGCCGAGGGGTATATGTGTCTAACCATTTAAGTTTAAGAATAAAATTACTCTGTTTTTTTGATCTTCTTGACATGATTATTAAAAAAGTATAAAATTGTACCAGTGCTTTAACTGGGGTTGTTTTATTCTTAACGGTTAGGGGGCACGATTGTAATTTAAATTAGAGTATTCTCTATTTAATTATAAAAACCGAGTTCCCCTCGGTTTTTATTGTTTTATATGTAATGGGAGGTGAAATAGTATCAACAATGCACACACAGTAATTACATTAATTACCGGATTAGTTACTTTAGCCGTTGGGTATTTCGTTCGTAAATACATCGCTGAAGCTAAAATAAATTCGGCGGAAGAATCCGCTAAAAAAATCTTGGAAGACGCAGAAAATAAAGCTGAATCCATCAAAAGAGAATCTATTATAGAGGCTAAAGAGGAAATACTAAAACTTAGAAATGAGTCGGAAAAAGAACAGCGTGAACGAAGGAACGAATTACAACGCTCTGAAAGGAGATTAATTCAAAAAGAGGAGTCCCTTGATAGGAAGATCGATTTTATTGAAAAAAAGGAAGATATTATATCAAAAAAACAAAACGAAATTAACCAGACTTACGAGAAAGTAAATGAGTTGTATTTGCAGCAACTTACCGAATTAGAACGTATTTCAACATTAACCACCGATGAAGCCAAAGAATTTTTATTAAACAAAGTCAAAGATGAGATTCGCCATGATGCCGCCGTGATGATTAAGGAAATAGAAACTCAGGCAAAAGAAGAGGCTCAGAAGCGCTCGAATGAAATCATAGCCTGTGCCATTCAAAAATACGCGGCTGATCAGGTTGCTGAGATAACAGTTTCTGTAGTTACTTTACCCAATGATGAGATGAAAGGTCGTATTATAGGTAGAGAAGGCAGAAACATAAGAGCTTTAGAGACGCTTACAGGCATTGATCTTATAATTGATGATACTCCGGAAGCTGTCATTTTATCCGGATTTGACCCAATAAGGCGTCAAGTGGCCAAAATCGCTTTGGAAAAATTAATTTTAGACGGTAGGATCCATCCTGCACGGATCGAGGAAATGGTAGAAAAAGCTCAAAAAGAGGTCGATGGCATAATAAGAGATGAAGGAGAAAAAGCGACCTATGACACGGGGATTCATGGTCTTCACAATGATTTAATAAAATGTCTTGGAAAATTGTACTACAGAACCAGTTACGGCCAAAATGTATTGCATCATTCTATAGAAGTTGCTCATTTGGCCGGGGCAATGGCTGCAGAACTGGGTGTGGATATAAAATTAACAAAAAGGGCTGGCTTGCTTCACGACATAGGTAAAAGTGTTAGTCAAGATGTGGAAGGTCCTCATGCGTTGGTAGGGGCAGATTTAGCAAGAAAATACGGGGAGTCTCGTGAAGTTGTCAATGCAATTGCATCACATCATAATGAAACCGAACCAAAAACAATAGAGGCCATATTAGTCCAAGCGGCAGATGCGGTTTCTGCAGCAAGGCCGGGGGCTAGAAAAGAGACCCTTGAAGCTTATATAAAAAGATTGGAAAAGCTTGAGAAAATAGCCGATTCATTCACTGGTGTGGAAAAATCTTATGCAATTCAGGCAGGACGTGAAATTCGAATTATGGTAAAACCTGAAGATATTGATGATTTGGGTGTTTTAGAAATGGCAAGAAGTATTGCGAAAAAGGTTGAAGAAGAACTGGAGTATCCAGGTCAAATCAAAGTAAATGTTATCAGAGAAACCCGTGCTACGGAGTATGCAAAATAAGTGCGCAAAACCGCGCACTTTTTTAAAACTTATAATTCTCATAAGATCATCATAAAACAAAAACAGGAGCTGAACAATAAAAACATGATAAGAATATTAATGATCGGGGATATTGTTGGAAGACCTGGAAGGGCGATTGTGAGAGATAAATTGTCATTTATAAAAAGGAATTATAATGTAGACTACACTATTGCTAATGGTGAAAATGCGGCTGGGGGAAATGGCATTACAGAAAAAATTGCGCAAGAGCTTTTTATAAGCGGGATAGATTTTTTAACTATGGGTAACCATGTTTGGGATAATAAAGATATTTTTAATTTTATTGATACGGAAAAACGGATGACAAGACCTGCTAACTATCCTGTGGCTCCAGGTAAAGGTTATCAGCTTGTTCAGTTAGAAACAGGTTTAGTGATAGGGGTAATTAATATTTCGGGTAGGGTTTTTATGCTTCCGCTAGATTGCCCGTTTAAAACTGTAGATACAATAATACAAGAAATAAGTAGTGCAACAAAAATAATAATTGTAGACTTTCATGCTGAAGCAACCTCAGAGAAAATTGCTATGGGGTGGTATCTAGATGGCAGGGTGTCATTAGTGGCGGGTACCCACACACATGTCCAAACCGCCGATGAAAAAGTGCTTACAAATGGCACGGCATACATAACCGATGTAGGTATGACTGGGCCAAGCAATTCGGTATTAGGTGTGGAAAAGGATGCAGTAATAAATAGATTTATATCTCAAATGCCGGTCAGGTTCAGAGTTGCAAAAGGAACCGCTGAAATAAATGGGGTTTTAGTAGATATCAATAGGACTACAGGTAGAGCAATAAAAATCCAAAGAATTAAAGAATCAACGGAAAATTAAAATGTCTTTTTAATTTTTTTTAAAAAACAAGGATTTTTCGTTAGTATCTAGAATAGAATACTTAAAGCAAATTTAGCAGGGAGGAATTAAACAATGGAAGTGTTAAAGGTATCAGCTAAATCCAACCCAAATTCGGTTGCGGGGGCATTGGCGGGTGTTTTAAGAGAACGGGGAGGGGCCGAAATTCAAGCGGTTGGTGCAGGAGCACTGAATCAGGCGGTAAAGGCAGTAGCCATCGCAAGAGGATTTGTAGCACCAAGTGGAGTGGACTTAATTTGTATCCCGGCTTTTACAGATATTGAAATCGATGGTCAGGAAAGAACGGCAATGAAACTTATTGTAGAACCCCGCTGACGAAATTGTGAGTAGATCAGTAAATCCTTACTGTGCTAAAAAACGAAAAGTCCAGTGCTAGTATAATAAGAAAAACCTTATACTCAAAAGCCATAAAACTTAGTTAATAATTTTTCTTTATTAAGGTTTAACGGCATTTAACCTTTGCTGGTTCTGATGCCGTCTTTGTTTATGTTAGAATTAAAATGATTAAAGATGATACGAAATAATACAGATGGAGGCTCGGCTAAAACAATGAGTGCGGATCTTCATATACACACAATTTATTCTGATGGCCTGCTCACACCTGAAGAAGTTGTTGAAAAAGCTCGTGGACTTCATTTAAAAGCTATAGCAATCACTGACCATGATACTGTTGACGGCATAACACCGGCATTAAACGCGGCCAAGGAATATATAGATTTAGAGATAATTCCTGGAATTGAACTAAGTACGGAATGGCGTGGTGAAGAAGTACATGTCCTAGGTTATTATCTTAACTACAAAAATTTTAGACTTAAGACAGCTCTACTAAACCTCCAGAATGAAAGAAGAATCAGAGCAAAGAAAATTGTGAAGAAACTTGAAAATATAGAGATCGGTATTTCTTTAGAGGATGTATATATCAAATCAAAAGGATCTTCTATTGGGAGACCACATATTGCATCGGTATTGGTAGATAAGGGATATGCTGGTTCAGTGGAGGAGGCTTTTGAAAATTATCTAATCAAGGGGAAGCCTGCATTTGTCCCGAGAAGAAAACTTACCCCTTTTGATGCTGTGAATTTAGTCAAACAATATAGCGGAATTCCTGTGCTTGCACATCCGGGCCTGATAAGGGACCAATGTATAATAAACGAATTAATTAGCGCAGGAATAATGGGTATCGAGACAATTCACAAAAAACACAGTGCTACCCAAACGGAATATTATACAAAACTAGCTTTTGATAATAATCTGTTGTTAACAGGAGGTTCTGACAGCCACGGGGAAACACCTTTGCTGTTAGGCAACTATAATATTCCTATACAGCATGTTGAAAGGCTTAGACAGGCCAGAAAAACCCTTACAAAATAGATGCTTATGTCAAAAGATATTTTTATTTTGTGAGGAACTGTATTGTTTCATAAAGAGCAATCAATATAATAATTTAAATACTTTATTTACATGACATATTTTATTTGTTTAAAAATATTTAAGACAAACATTACTTTACAGAGGTGGTATCTTGATAAAAAAGAATATTGAAATCTTAATTGACGAAAAAGCTTGTAAAAAATGTGGTCTGTGTATAGCATTTTGCCCTACAAAAGTTTACGCTTCCAAAGACGGTAAACCAGTAATAGTTAACCTAAGTGCCTGCACAGATTGTAAGTTATGTGAGCTAAGATGCCCGGATTTTGCTATAATAGTCAGGAGTGAAAGAAATGGATAAAAAAATCATGTTAATGCAGGGCAATGAAGCCTGTGTTGAAGGTGCTCTTGCCGCAGGTATGCGTTTTTTTGCCGGATATCCCATAACACCTTCCACTGAAATAGCGGAAATATCAGCAAAGAAGCTTCCTATGGTTGGTGGAAAATTCATACAAATGGAAGACGAATTAGGTAGTATGGGAGCAGTTATTGGTGCATCCTTAGCCGGTCTTAAATCCATGACTGCAACAAGTGGGCCGGGTTTTTCGCTAAAACAGGAAAACATAGGATTTGCATGCCTCACCGAGGTGCCCTGTGTAGTGGTAAATGTGCAAAGGGGTGGGCCAAGCACAGGATTACCTACACTACCATCTCAAGGGGATGTTATGCAGACTAGATGGGGGACTCATGGGGATCATCCGATTATAGTGTTATCCCCCTCATCCGTAAAAGAAGTATATGATATGACAATTAGGGCTTTTAATTTATCGGAAAAATACAGGGTTCCGTGTGTTTTGCTTATGGACGAAGTTGTAGCACATATGCGAGAAAGGGTTGAGTTGCCCAAGAAGACAAGTATTAAGATAATAAACAGAAAAAAACCGGAACAGACCCTTTCGGATTATCAACCATATATGGACTACAACGGTGATGGGATCCCTCCAAT